>CAISKG010000357.1 GCA_903885855.1 uncultured Planctomycetaceae bacterium | reverse complement strand
TCTGGTCGACCGCCCGATCGCCGCCCTGCTCGACGACCTCAAGGCGCGCGGCCTCCTCGACGACACGCTCGTGGTCTTCGGCACCGAGTTCGGCCGCACCCCGGCCGCCCAGGGCTCCGACGGCCGCGACCACCACCCCCACGCCTTCTCGGTGTGGATGGCCGGCGGGGGGGTGCGCGGCGGCCATGCCCACGGCCGCACCGACGACTTCGGCTACTACGTCGAGGAGGGGAAGGTCACGATGCCCGACTTCCACGCCACGATCCTCTTCCTCCTCGGCCTCGACCACGAGCGGCTCACCTTCCGCCACGCCGGCCGCGACCACCGCCTCACCGACGTCTCGGGGAACGTGGTCCGCGGGATCCTCGCCTGACCAGCGTGACGTCAGGCGTCCCTTCCGGCCCGGCGGGCCTGCCGGGGTCCCCGCGGCGCGAAGCCCCCCTGGCCCCAGCCCCGCCCACGCGGGCCTGTCCCGCCTCGGCCCAGGGTCGGATCGTGCCGGTCGGGGGGTTTTTTCGGCCGGGGTGAGCGCCGAATCACCGTTCGATGCCACGCCCGGCGCTTGACCACGGCCGACATCGACCGAACACTCGCACGACGAAGTTCCTCAAATTACGCTTCTTTCCCAGAACCCCCAGCCGTCATTACCCCCCCGAGAGAGCCTCTGATGTTCGGCCGCTTCACCCGTCCGGTCAGCCCGATCACCCGTCAGGGACGCCGTGCCAACGCCAGGAAGCGTGCCAGCCACTCACTCTCCGGCGGGGAGTCGCTCGAGCCTCGTCTCGCCCTCGCCCAGACGGTGGGGCTGTTCGTCAACGAGCCCGCCGCCCAGCCCGGCTACACCCTCTTCAACGCCTCGCTCTCCCCCACGACCTACCTCATCGACACCAACGGCCAGCAGGTCCACTCCTGGACCTCCACCGGGGGGGCGCTGGCGATCTACCTCCAGGAGGACGGCTCGATCCTCCGCAACACCGTCCTCCCGCCGGCGCAGCGCGTCTTCACCAACAACGGCGCCACCGGGAAGGTCGAGCTCATCGACTGGAACAACAAGGTGACCTGGTCGTGGACGCTGGCCGATGCCCGCTACCAGCTCCACCACGACGCCATCCGCCTCCCCAACGGCAACGTCCTGGCGATCGCCTGGGAGCGGCTCACGAAGGAGGAGGCCCTGGCGCTGGGCCGCGATCCCAAGCTCCTCAATCCGGCCACCAACAACGAGCTCTGGCCCGAGGTGCTCTTCGAGATCAAGCCCGACTTCGCCAAGGGCACCGGCGGCGAGATCGTCTGGCAGTGGCACATGAAGGACCACCTCGTCCAGTCGTTCGATCCCAAGAAGCCCAACTACGTCAAGCCGTCGGAGATCGCGAAGAACCCGCAGCGGATCGACATCAATTTCGTCCCCACGATCGTCGGATCCGACACCCACATCGCCGACTGGGCGCACTTCAACTCCGTCGCCTACGACGCCAAGAGCGACCGGGTGATCCTGTCGGCGCGGGAGTTCAGCGAGATCTGGATGATCGACAAGAGCACCACCACGGCCGAGGCCGCGTCGAAGACGGGCGGCAAGTGGGGCAAGGGGGGCGATCTCCTCTGGCGCTACGGCAACCCGCAGACCTGGAAGGCGGGGGGCCGGACGAACCAGCAGCTGTTCTTCCAGCACAACGCCCACTGGATCGCCGACGGCCTCCCCGGCGCCGGCAACCTGCTGGTGTTCAACAACGGCTTCGGCCGCCCCGACGGCAGCAACTGGTCGAGCGTGATGGAACTCGTCCCCGCCGGCTACGGGAAGGCGAACGTCGTGTGGAGCTACGGCAACCCCCGCGCCGGCTTCTTCTCGCCGATCGTCTCCGGGGCCCAGCGCCTCCCCAACGGCAACACCCTCATCGACGAGGGGACGACCGGGCGGATCTTCGAGGTCACCCGCGCCGGCCGGACGGTCTGGCAGTACGTCGATCCCACCGGCCTCGGCGGCCCGTACCTGCAGGGGACGAAGCCGCCGCCGCTCAACGTGGCGGGGATCCCCGGGGTGCAGGGCAACCTCACCTTCCGCGCCGAGCGCTACCTGGCCTCGAATCCCGCCTTCGTCGGCCGCACGCTGACGCCGGGCAAGCTCGTCGAGAAGTACCCGACCTTCTACGCCACGCCGGGCTTCTACGACCCCGCCACGCGCACCTGGACGCTCAACCACCACGCCGACGGCACCTCCACGGCGGTGACGCGCGTCTCGGCGGGCAACGTGCCGCAGACCTCGAACCCGCTCTTCGTGCGCCCCTTCACCGGCGACTTCACCGGCACCGGCGTCACCTCGACGGGGCTGTTCGACGGCTCGACCGGGCAGTTCCGCATCGACCTCGACAACGACGGCGTGCCCGACCGGATCACCACGATCCCCGGCGCCAAGCCGGGCTGGCAGCCGCTGGCCGGCAACTGGGACGGCGTCGGTGCCGACGAGATCGGCCTCTACGACCCGCTCGCCCACACCTTCCGCTTCTACACCCTCGACGGCGCCGAGGCCTCGGCCCCCTTCAAGACCCCGTGGGTGCCGGCCACCTGGAAGCCGCTGGCGGGCGACTGGAACGGCGACGGCAAGGACTCGGTCGCCCTCTACGACCCCTTCGGCCACACCTTCTGGTTCAACGACAAGATCGACGGCTCGCTGTCGACCCTGCGGACGTTCACCACCCCCTGGCTCCCCTCCACCTGGATGCCGATCGCCGGCGACTGGAACGGGGACAAGAAGGACACCTTCGGCCTTTACGACCCGGCCGCGCGGACGATGTACCTCAACAACCGCGTCGACGGCTCGATCACCGACATGAAGGTGTTCGCGTTGCCGGCGGGTGCCACCGCCCAGCCGGTGGCGGGCAACTGGGGGTCGTTCCCCGTCACGCGGCCGGCCGCCCAGCCGACGTTCTCCTCGGCCTTCCTCGCGGCCGCGGTGACCTTCGACCCGACGGCCCCCTCCCGGCGCCTCGCCGTGCGGCAGCCGGTGTGACGGGCTGCGGCGGAGCGACTCACGCCCCGCCCGCGGCCCGGGCGGCCTCGAGCAGCGCGATCCATCTCCCGCACCACGCCCCGTGGTCGTGGTAGGTGCGTCCGCTGACGAGGTTGGCGTCCTCGACGCACGGGGCGTCGACGTAGATCCCGCCGGCGACCTCGAGGTCGAAACGGCACTTCGCCACCGTCGCCATCCGACGTCCGCGCAGGCACCCGGCGTAGGCGGGGATCTCGACGCCGTGGCAGACGCAGCCCACCGGCTTGCCGGCGGCGAAGAAGTGGCGCGTGATGCGGACGAGATCCTCGTCGTACCGCAGGTATTCCGGCGCCCGTCCGCCGCTGAAGAAGATCCCCAGGTGATCCTCCGGCACGACGTCGCGGAAGGCCACGTCGGCGGTGATCGTGTAGCCCTCCCACTCCCTGGTGATCGTCCAGCCGGGGCGCACCTCGTGGAGCACCATCGGATAGTCGCGCGCCTCGGGCGCCGCCACCACCGGGGCGAAGCCCGACTCCCGCAGCCGGTAGATGGGATAGAGCGTGTCGAGGGTCTCCGAGGCGTCGCCGACGACGATCAGCACGGTGGCGGGGGCGGGCATGGCGGCGGCTCCGTGTTCCGGGGGCGGGGGCCCGCGCGTCAGCCCGCGGGCAGGGGCGGGGCGGGCAGCGCCGGCTCGGGGGCCGGGGCCGCGCCGGCGCCCCGGGACGGCCGCGTCACGAATCCGTCGAGCGCCAGGTAGACCACCGGCGTGGTGAACAGCGTGAGGAGCTGGCTGACGACGAGCCCCCCCACGATCGCGATCCCCAGCGGCCAGCGCAGCTCGGCCCCCGGGCCCGTGCCCAGCGCCAGCGGCAGCCCCCCCAGGAGCGCGGCGAGCGTGGTCATGGTGATGGGGCGGAAGCGGAGGATGCAGGCCTCGGTGATCGCCTCGCGCGGGGAGAGGCCGCGCGTGCGCTCGGCGTGGATCGCGAAGTCGATCATCATGATCGCGTTCTTCTTCACGATGCCGATGAGGAGGATGATGCCGATCATCGACATCACGTCGAGCTGGCTGCCGGTCCAGCGCAGGGCCAGCAGCGCCCCCAGGCCGGCGCTGGGGAGGGTGGAGATGATCGTGATCGGATGGATCAGGCTCTCGTAGAGCATCCCCAGGACGATGTACACCGTCACCACGGCCGCCAGGATGAGGAGCGGCTGGCCCGCCAGCGCCTCGCGGAACACCTGCGCCGTCCCGGCGAAGCTGCCGCGGATCGTGGCCGGCATGCCCAGCTCGGCGGCCTTCGACTCCACCGCCCCCACCGCCTGCCCGAGCGAGACCCCGGGGGCGAGGTTGAACGACACCGTCGCCGAGGGGAAGAGGCCGGTGTGATTGACCAACAGCGGCGTGTTGCCCGTGGAATGGCCGGCGAGCGATTCCAGCGGCACCTGCGTGCCGTCGCGGCCGGTGACGTGGACGTGCTGGAGGGCCTCGGGCCCCTGGAGGAAGTCGGTCTCCATCCCCAGCACCACGCGATACTGCCCGAGCGTGCGGTACATCACCGACACCTGCCGCTGTCCGAAGGCGTCGTAGAGGGCGTCGTCGATCTGCCGCGGCGTGATCCCGTAGCGCGCCGCGGCGTCGCGGTCGATCGACAGGCCCGCCTGCAGGCCGCGGTTCTGCTGGTCGGAGCGGATGTCGGCCAGCTCGGGCATCGCGCGCATGGCACGCAGCAGCCGCGGCCCCCATTCGTTGAGGTCGGCCAGGCTCTCGCCCCGGAGCGTGTACTGGAACTGCGAGCTGCTCGGCCGCCCGCCGATGCGGAGATCCTGCACCGGCTGCATGATGAGCGTGGCGCCGGTGAGCCCCGCCAGGCGGCCGCGGAGGCGGCCGATGACCGCGTCGGCCGACATCCCGCGTTCCTCGCGCGGCACGAGGCTCACGAACATGCGCGCCGCGTTCGGGCTCCCCCCCGCCGCGCCGCCGGTGGAGCCGGTGATCCCCGCCACCGCCGGATCCTCCTTCACCGCCAGGGAGAACTTCGCCAGCAGCCCGCTCATCGTCTGGAACGACGTGTCCTGGTCGGCGTCGAGGGTGCCGGTGATGCGGCCGGTGTCCTGCTGCGGGAAGAAGCCCTTGGGCACGATCACGTACATCCACACCGACAGCGCCATCACGGCGGCGTTGAGGGCCAGCGTGATCCGCGGATGGCGCATGACGACGGCCAGGAGCCGGCCGTAGACCGTGGCGATCCCGTCGAGCAGCCCCCCCACGGCCCGGTCGAGGAGGCTCCTGCGCCCCGCCGCCGGCGGCACGAGGAGCCAGGCGCACATCATCGGCGTGAGCGTCAGCGAGACCACCATCGAGACGCCGATGGCCACCGAGAGCGTGACGGCGAACTCGCGGAACAGCCGCCCGACGATCCCGCCCATGAGGAGGATGGGGATGAACACCGCCACGAGCGACACGCTGATCGAGACCACCGTGAACCCGATCTCCCGCGCCCCCTGGAGCGCCGCGGCGAACGTCGGCATCCCCTCCTCGCGGTGCCGGGCGATGTTCTCGAGCACCACGATGGCGTCGTCGACGACGAAGCCGGTGGCGATCGTGAGGGCCATGAGCGAGAGGTTGTCGAGGCTGTAGCCCAGCGCGTACATGGCGGCGAACGTCGCCACCAGCGACACCGGCACCACCACGCTGGGGATGAGCGTGGCCCGCCAGTCGCGCAGGAACAGGAACACCACCCCCACCACGAGCCCCACGGAGAGCAGCAGCGTCCACTGCACGTCGGCGATGCTCGCCCGGATCGTGGCGGTGCGGTCCATGGCCACGTCGAGGCGCATCCCCGCCGGGATCTGCTCGCGGATCTGCGGCAGCGCCGCGAGCACCGCGTCGACCGTGCGGATGATGTTCGCCCCCGGCTGGCGGTAGACGATGAGCATGATCGTCGGCCGGCCGTTGTAGACGCCGGCCACGCGGATGTCCTCCACCGAATCGGTGACGGTGGCCACGTCGCCGAGCCGGATCGGCGCCCCGCCCTTCCAGGCCACGATCAGCCGCCGGTACTCCTCGGCCGTGAACAGCTGATCGGTGGTGGCGATCGACCACGACGTGTCGCCGTCGTCGATCATCCCCTTGGGGCGGTTGGCGTTGGCCTGCTGGAGGCAGACGCGCACGTCGTCGAGGCCGACCGAATAGCGCTCGAGCACCACCGGATTGACGCTCACGCGCACCGCCGGCGCCGAACCGCCGCTCACGACCACCTGCCCCACCCCCGGCACCTGCGCGAGCTTCTGCTGGATGACGGTGCTGGCGACGTCCTGGAGGCGCGGCTTGCCGTGCAGGTCGCTGGTCATGGCCATGATCAGCACCGGGGCGTCGGCGGGATTCACCTTGCGCAGGTCGGGGTTGCGAGGGAGGTTGGCCGGCAGCCGGCTGCGCGCGGCGTTGATCGCCGCCTGCACGTCGCGCGTGGCGGCGTCGATGTCGCGGTCGAGGTCGAACTGCAGCGTCACCGACGTCTGCCCGAGCGTGCTCTGCGAGGTCATCTCGGTGACGCCGGCGATCTGGCCGAACTGCCGCTCCAGCGGCGCGGCCACGGCCGAGGCCATCGTCTCGGCACTGGCCCCGGGGAGCCCGGCCGAGACGTTGATCGTGGGGTATTCCACCTGCGGCAGCGGCGACACCGGCAGGAGGAAGTAGCAGATGCCCCCCACGAGCGTGATCGCCAGCGCCAACAGCGACGTCCCCACCGGGCGGCGGATGAACCAGGCGGAGGGATTCATGCGTGCGCCTCCCGCACCGGCGCGGCGGCGTCCGTCGCCGGGCGGCGCCGCAGCCGCCGCGCCCCCTCCTCGAACCACAGGTAGATCACCGGCGTGGTGTAGAGGGTGAGGAACTGCGAGAGGAGCAGCCCGCCGATGATCGTGATCCCCAGCGGCCGGCGCAGCTCCGACCCCACCCCCTGCCCCAGCGCCAGCGGCACGGCGCCCAGGAGCGCCGCCATCGTCGTCATCATGATGGGGCGGAAGCGCAGCAGGCAGGCGGTGCGGATCGCCTCGGCCGGCCCCACGGCGCGCCCCTCGATCCCCCCGCGCTCGGCCGCCACGGCGAAGTCGATCATCATGATCGCGTTCTTCTTCACGATGCCGATGAGGAGGATGATCCCGATCAGGGCGATCACGGAGAGGTCGATGCGGTACCACAGCAGGGCCACGAGCGCCCCCACGCCGGCGCTGGGGAGCGTGGAGAGGATCGTCACGGGGTGCACGAGGCTCTCGTAGAGGACGCCGAGGACGATGTACACCGTGACGATCGCCGCCAGCACCAGCAGCGCCTGGTTGGAGAGCGACGCCCGGAAGGCCGCGGCCGTGCCCTGGAAGGCCGTCTGGATGCCGGGCGGCATCCCCACCCCCTCCCGCGCCGCCTCGATCGCCTCCACCGCCGCGCCGAGCGACACCCCGGGCGCGAGATTGAACGACACCGTGACCACCGGAAACTGCCCCTGGTGGTTGACCGCCAGCGGCACGCGGCGCTCCTCGAGCCGCGTCACGGCGCCCAGCGGCACGCGTCCACCCCCCGGCCCGCGCGCCCCCTCGGCCCCCGGCCGGACGTAGATCTGCGCCATGTCCTCCGGCGCGTCGCGGAAGCCGGGCGCCACCTCGAGCACCACGCGGTACTGGTTGAGCTGCGTGAAGAGCATCGAGATCTGCCGCTGGCCGAAGGCGTCGTAGAGGGCGTCGTCGATCATCTGCGGCGTGATCCCGAGCCGCGAGGCGCTGTCACGGTCGATCACCAGCCGTGCCTCGCGCCCCTCGGTCTGCTGGTCGCTGGCCACGTCGGCGAGCTCGGGCAGCTCGCCGAGGCGGGCCACCAGACGCGGCGCCCAGGCGGCGAGCTCCTCGGCGTCGGGCGATTCCAGCGTGTACTGGTACTGCGTGCGGCTGACGCGCGTCTCCACCGAGAGATCCTGCACCGGCTGCATGTAGAGGGTGATCCCCTCCACCGCCGCGAGCGCCTCCTGGAGCCGGCGGATCACCTCCGGGGCGCGCACGTCGCGGTCCTCGAGCGGCACGAGGTTGATCTGGATGCGGCCGCTGTTGAGCGTGGTGTTGACCCCGTCGATCCCGATGAAGCTCGACAGGCTCTCCACCGCGGGGTCGGCGAGGATCACGCGGCCCAGCCGCTCCTGCCGGTCGCGCATCGCCTCGAAGGAGATGCTCTGGGGGGCCTCGGAGATCCCCAGGATCACCCCCGTGTCCTGGACCGGGAAGAAGCCCTTCGGCACCGCCCGGTAGAGGCTCCAGGTGGCCCACAGCGTGGCGGCGAAGAGGAGCATCGTCGCCACCTGGTGGCGGAGCACGAGGTCGAGCGAGCCGGCGTAGAGCCGCGTGAGGAGGTCGAACGCCGGACTGCCCCCGCCGTGGGCGTGCGGGCGATCCCCGGGCCGCAGCGGGGCGAGCAACAGCGCGCACATCATCGGCGTGAGCGTGAGGGAGACGATCGCCGACACGACGATCATCACCGCCAGCGTGACGGCGAACTCGCGGAACAGCCGCCCGACGACGTCCCCCATGAAGAGCAGCGGGATCAGCACCGCGATCAGCGACACCGAAAGGCTGACGATCGTGAAGCCGATCTCCGCCGCGCCCTCGAGCGCCGCCTCGAGCGGGCTCTTCCCCTCCTCCACGTAGCGGACGATGTTCTCGATCATCACGATCGCGTCGTCCACGACGAAGCCCGTGGAGATCGTCAACGCCATCAACGTCAGGTTGTTGAGGCTGTAGCCGAGGGCGTACATGACCGCGAAGGTGCCCACGATCGACAGCGGCACGGCGATGCCGGGGATGAGCGTGGCCGTGACGCTGCGCAGGAAGACGAAGATGATCGCCACCACGAGCAGGATCGTGAGGAGGAGCTCGTGCTGCACCCCCTCGATGCTCGCCCGGATGGTGAGCGTGCGGTCGGTGAGGACGTGGAGCCCGACCGCGGCGGGCAGCGTCGCCTGGAGCTGGGGGAGGATCGCCTTGACGGCGTCGACCACCTCGATGATGTTCGCCCCGGGCTGCCGCTGGATGTTGACGATCACCGCCGGGCGGTCGTTCATCCAGGCCGCCTGGCGGGTGTTCTCGGCGCCGTCGATCACCTCGGCGACGTCGGAGAGGCGCACGCCCGAGCCGTTGCGGTAGCCGATCACCAGCTCGCGGAACTGCTCCGCGGAGAACAGCTGGTCGTTGGCGGCGATGGTGAACGACTGACGGCGGCCGTCGAAGCTCCCCTTGGCCTGATTCACGCTCGCCTGCACGAGCGCCGCGCGCAGGTCCTCGAGATTCATCGACAGCGCCGAGAGCGCCGAGGGGTTGACCTGCACGCGGATCGCCGGCTTCTGCCCCCCCGAGATCGTCACCATACCCACGCCGGAGAGCTGCGCGATCTTCTGCGCGAGGCGCGTGTCGGCCAGGTCCTGGACGCGCGTCAGCGGCAGGGTGTCGCTGGTCAGCGCGAGGGTCAGGATCGGGGCGTCGGCCGGATTGACCTTCGTGTAGACCGGCGGATTGGGGAGGTCGCGCGGCAGGAGGGCCGCTGCCGAGTTGATCGCCGCCTGGACCTGCTGCGTGGCGACGTCGATGTCGAGCGCGAGGTCGAAGCGCAGCGTGATCACCGAGCAGCCCTCGGAGCTGCTCGAGGTCATCTGCGTGAGCCCCGGGACCTGCCCGAACTGCCGCTCCAGCGGCGAGGTCACGCTCGAGGCCATCACCTCGGGGCTCGCCCCGGGATAGAAGGTCAGCACCTGGATCGTGGGGTAGTCGACCTGCGGGAGCGCCGAGACGGGCAACTGCCGGTAGGCGACCACGCCGGCGAGCACGAGCGCCACCATGAGGAGGCTCGTGGCCACCGGCCGGAGGATGAAGGGCCGGGAGAGGTTCATGCCGT
>CAISKG010000356.1 GCA_903885855.1 uncultured Planctomycetaceae bacterium | reverse complement strand
GGCGGCCGAGGCCCGCGGCGCGGGGGCCGACGCGGCGGCGGGGGCGCGCGTGTTCACGCGCCACACGCTGGCGTGCGTCTCCTGCCACAAGGTCGGCGCGCATGGCGGGGCGGTGGGGCCGGCGCTCACGCGGATCGGTGCGGAGCGGACGGCCGAGCAGCTCGCCGAGGCGATCCTCTGGCCGCAGCACGTGGTGGCGCCGGAGTGGCGCACGGTGACGCTCGTGGCGGCCGACGGGACGACGCGGCGCGGCTACCGCGAGGCGGGCGAGGGGGGGGCCGTCGTGCTCCGCGATCCGGCCACCGGGGCGCGCGAATCGTTCGCCGCCGACGACGTGGAGCGCGTGGAGGAGAGCGGGAGCATGATGCCCGACGGCCTGGGCCACTCGCTCCATCCGGCCGACCGCCGCGATCTGGTGGCGTTCCTGGCCGACCTGGGGCGGCACGAGCGCGTGCCGGAGGCCGTGGTCGCGGCGACGGTCGCGGCGGCGCATCCCACGGTGGCCGCGCCCTTCGAGCCGCCGCGCGACCCGCTCGATCCGGTCGCCTTCCCCGACTGGCGCGAGCCGGTCAATCGTGACCGGGTGTACGACTTCTACGCCAAGGAGGCGCGCTGGTTTCGGACGCTGTGCCCGGTGCCGCCGCTGCTGCCGCAGTATCCGGGGCTCGACGGCGGCGCGCAGGGGCACTGGGGCAATCAGAACGAGGAGTCGTGGCGCGACGGCCGCTGGAACGACACGCGGCTCTCGAGCGTGCAGTGCGGCGTGCTGCAGGTGGGCGGGCGGACGATCCCGCGGGCGGTGTGCGTGCGGCTCGGCGACGATCTCAACGTGGCCTTCGATCCCGACACGCTCGAGTACGCGGCGGCGTGGTCGGGGGCGCTCGCGCGCTTCTCCGACACGCGCCACGGCTTCCTCGGCGGGCTCGTGCCGGGGGGGCCGGAGGTGGCCCTGCCGCCGGGGGCGGCGCCGTCGGGGCGGCGCGAGTATCTGGGCTTCGTGCGGTCGGGCGAGCGCGTGGGATTCCTGTGGAGCCTCGACGGCGAGACGATGCTCGACGTGCCGGGCGTGCGGGAGGGGCGCTTCGAACGCGTGGTCGAGCCGGCGGCGTCGCATCCGTCGCGGGGGATGCTCGCCGGCGGGGTGCCGCAGTGGCCGGAGGCGATCGAGACGGCGATCGTGCGTGGCCGGCAGGCGCCGTGGGCGGTCGACCGGCTCGAGCTGCCGCACGACAATCCCTGGAAGGCGCTCCTCTTCTGCGGCGACCACGACTTCCTCCCCGACGGCTCGATCGTGGTCTGCACGATGCAGGGGGACGTGTGGCGGGCCTGGCCGATCGATCCGGTGCCGGCGGACGCGCCGGGCGATGGGGCGGGGGAGGCGCGGCGGCTGCGCTGGCGACGGATCGCCGCCGGGCTCCACCATCCGCTGGGGATGACGGTGGCCGACGGCACGATCCTGGTGCTGGGACGCGACCAGATCACGCGGCTGGTGGACGTCGACGGCGACGGTGAGATCGACCGCTACGAGCCCTTTTCAAGGGCGCTGTTCACCTCCCCCGGGGGGCACGATTACACCTGCGGGCTGGTCCGCGACGGGGAGGGGAGGTTCGTGACGGCCTCGAGCGCGCAGGGGCTCGTGCGGCTCTCGGCCGACGGCCGGCACGTGGAGGTGCTGGCGACGGGCCTGCGCAACTGCGACGGGATCGGCATCTGCCCGGATGGCACGCTCACCGCCTCGTCGAGCGAGGGGGACTGGGTGCCGGCGAGCCTGGTGGCGGCGGTGCCGCCGGGGCGGCCGCGGCCGGGCGAGCCGCCGCTCCACTTCGGCCACGGCGGCCCGCGGCGCGGTCGGCCTCCGGAGCCGCCGCTGCTCTATCTGCCGCGCGGGCTCGACAACTCCGCCGGCGGGCAGACGTGGATCCCCGAGGGGGCGATGGGGCCGCTCGGGGGGCAGCTGGTGCATCTCTCGTACGGCGCGGGCACGGCGATGGTGCTCTTGCGCGACGAGGTGGACGGCCGCCGGCAGGGGGCGGCGGTGCCGCTGCCGGTGTCGTTCCGATCCGGGGCGCACCGGGGGAAGTTCCATCCGGGCGACGGGGCGCTGTACGTGACCGGCATGGCGGGGTGGGGCACCTACACCCCGGACGACGGGTGTCTGGCGCGCGTGCGATACGTGGGCGGACGGACGCAGCTGCCGCGGGGCTTCCATCTCCACGACAACGGGATCCGCGTCGACTTCGCCGAGCCGGTCGACGCGCGGGTCGCGGCCGATCCGGCGCGGCACTTCGCGCAGTGCTGGAACTACCGCTACGGGGGCGGCTACGGTTCCGACGAATACTCGACGCGCCACGAGGGGCTGCGCGGCCACGACCATCTTCCGATCACGGGCGTGATGGTGGCGGAGGATCGGCGGTCGCTGTTCCTCGAGATCCCGGAAATCCAGCCGGTGGACCAGATCCATCTGGTGGTGGCGACGGGGCCGGAAGTGGAGCACGATCTCTTCATCACGGCCAATCGCCTCGACGCGCGGTTTCCCGGGGCGCGCGAGCGCACGCTCCCGCTGGCCCCCCATCCGCGCCTCGCCGACACGGCCCGCGCGCTCGACACCCGCCCCAATCCCTTCGCGGCGCCGATCGGGGGGGAGGTGCGCGAGGTGGAGATCGTCGTCGGCCCGAGTCTCTCCTACCTGCCCCGGCAGGTGACGGTGCGGGCCGGGGAGGGGGTGCGGCTGGTGCTCTCGAATCCCGACACGGTGCCCCACAACCTGGCGGTCGTGAAGCCGGGCTCGGTGGCCCGCGTGGGGGCGGCGGTCAATGCGCTCGTCACCGATCCGGAGGCGGCGGCGCGGCAGTACGTGCCGGCGGGGGAGGACGTGCTCGTCTGGACCGACATCACCCCCCCGGGTGGTCGATCCGTGATCCATTTCCGGGCGCCGGCGGCTCCGGGCCGCTACCCCTTCCTCTGCACCTTTCCCGGGCATTGGATGGCGATGCAGGGGGAAATGGTGGTGACGGCGGCGGAGTGACGGGGGCGGGATCGGCCTCCGCCGGGCACGGGACGTGGCTACACTGCACGAATGGAAATCCTCACTCGGATCGTGCGTTTCGTCGCGCCGCTGCTGATCCTCGGCGGCGCGCTGGCGATCTTCTTCCTGATGGGCAGCCAGCCGCCCCCGGAACGGGTGCAGCCTGCCGCCGCCGTCGCGGTCCCGGTGCGCACGGCGTTGGTGGAGAGCCGTGCGGAGGGAGTCGACATCGAGGTCGACGGGGTCGTCGTTCCGCTCCGCGAGGTGACGCTCGCCGCCGAGGTCGCCGGCAGGGTGCGCGAGAAGTCCGCGGCCTGCAAGAGCGGGCAGTACGTCACCAAGGGAACGCTTCTGCTGCGCATCGATCCCCGCGACTACGAACTCGAGGTCGAGCGCCTCGAGCGCGAGGTGCAGCAGGCGTCGCTGTCGATCGAGGAAATCGACGAGGAACTGACGCAGAATGCCGAATCGATCGAACTGTCGAAACAGCAGGTGGCGATCGCACGGCGCGAGGCCGAGCGGCTCGGCTCGCTCGCCGAGGGGCGGATCGTCACGGAATCGGCCGCCGACCAGGCCGTCCGCGATCAGTTGAGCACGAGCAACGCCCTCTCGAATCTCCAGGGGCAGCGTCGCGTGCTCCAGAAACGGCGCAACCGTCTGCTCGAGGCCCAGGCGTTGGCGACGACCATGCTCGACCGCGCCAGGCTCGATCTGGAGCGGACGTCGGTGGTGGCTCCGGTCGATGGGGTGGTCGTCGAGGACATGGTGGAGCAGGAGTCGTACGTCGCCAAGGGGACGACGCTCGTCGTCCTGGAGGACACCAGCGCCGCGGAGGTGAAGACCAGCCTCCGGATGGACGAGGTGGCGCGCGTGTGGGGGTCGCGGTCGAGCGACGAATCCTCTCCTGGAGCCCACGAGATTCCCGACACCGCCGCGTCGGTGATCTTCAAGATGGGCGACCGCACCTACCAATGGAAGGGCACGCTCTCGCGGCAGGAGGGCCG
>CAISKG010000355.1 GCA_903885855.1 uncultured Planctomycetaceae bacterium | reverse complement strand
CGCGGCCGTCGACCGTCACGCGCACGCGCCCGGGGAGCACGGTGCAGACGATCGCCGCCGGGCGCCGGGTGAGGAAGAGGTCGCCGGTGACGCGCGTCGGGTTGTCGGCCACGTTGCGGCCGTCGACGTTCTCCAGGGCGCTGGCCCGGACGCCGTCGGCGTCGAAGCCCAAGAGCACCAGGAAGCGTCGTCCGCCGGCGCGGAGGCCGAGGGTGAGGCCGTTGGGCGCGTCGAGCGGCTCGGCGATCAGCGTCAGCCGGTAGGCCTCGGGGAGCGCGTAGGGGATTTCGAGGCGGGCCCCGAAGTCCTTCGCGGCCTCGATCGTCACGCGCCCGTCGCGCTCCTCGCGCCGCCAGCGCCCCGCCACCGTGTCGCGCGCCGGATCGGCCAGGGCGAGGAGATCGACCGCGTCGGCGGGGGCCGACGGGGCGGGCGGGGCCGGCGCCGCGCGGTCGGTGGGATCGACGTCGCCCGGGGGCGGGGCGAGGCCCGGCTCACGGCGCACCTGGAAGTAGCCCCAGGCGGAGGCTCCCTCGCCCCCCTCCGCGCCGCGGATGCGGACGCGGTAGGCGACGCCGCCGGGCCGGTCGAAGGCGCCGAGCGTGACGAGGCCGTCGTCGTCGACGGCGCCGGGCACCGTCGTCCAGGGGGCGCGGATCGCCGTCTGGATCTCGACGCGCGGCGGGCCGGCGAGGAGCCCGCGCGGCGCGAGGCGCAGGCGCACGGTCTCCCCGGGCCGCGGCGCCGCCGGCTCGGGCACCGCCGTGAAGCGGTCGAAGGACGGGTCGGCGGCGGGGGGCTCGGCGTCGGCCGGGGCGACGAAGCCGATCCTCCGCTTCTGCCCCTCCTCGATCCACGACTGCGCGAGCGCGTGGCGGTACTGCCCGAAGCCCATCACCGAACCGTCGTCGCCGTCGGGATGGGGCAGGCCGATGGCGTGACCGATCCCCTCGTGGTAGGTGACGCAGTCGCTCCCCCGGCACGGCACGCGCCAGCCGTCGCCGCTGACCAGCCCCCATCCGCGGCGCCGCTCGGCGAGGTAGATGGCGCGTGATCCCCCCGCGGCGGCGCCCGGCACGTGGATCCCCTCCTCGTCGATCGTCCCCTCGAAGCGCCAGCCGTCGCCGTCGGGGGCGAGGCGCGAGAAGTCGTCGAGGGGGCGCCAGTTGACGTCGGAGAGGACGAGGAGCACGGGGAAGGCGTCGCCCGCCCCGGCGCCGACGTCGATCGCCGCGTCGACCTCGCCGAGGACGCGGAAGAAGGTCGCGTCGGCGTCGCCCGAGCGGACGGCGGCGGTGTCGTGGGCGGAGCGGAAGGGCTCGGGGTGGATCTCGGTGACGAGGGTCGAGCGGCCGGCCGACTCGCGCCGGTGGAAGCGGCGCATGCGCTCGCAGAGCCATTCGACGCGCTCGCGCCAGTCGGCCAGCGGGACGCGGTCGGAGGGGACGAAATACACCACCGTGGCCCGGACCGTGGCGATCGCGTGGCGGCCGTCCCAGGTCGTCGGCGCGACGGGGGCTTCGGGGGGCGCGGCGGCCGCCGGCAGCGGCAGGAAGGCGGCCACGAGCGCGGCCGGGAACATGGCCACGAGCGCGGCCGGGAACACGGCCACGAGCGCGGTCAGGAGGGCAGGGCGGCGGGGGCAGGGCATGGCGGCGGCTCGGATGGGAATGGGGCCGGCGCTCAGCCGGCGCGGAAGGCCGCCTCGACGCGGGCCCGCTCGCGGTCGATCTGCTCGGGCGTGGCGCCCAGATGGCCGAGGATCGTGGTGGTGAAGGCGAGGGCGACCTCCCCCTCGCCCGAGAAGGCGTCGTCGGCCCCCTGGCGCTTGAGGCGCGGCAGCTCGCGCAGGTGCTCGGCGCGGGCCAGGATCCTGACGCGCGGATTGAGGAGCCGCGCCTGGCGGATGATCTCCTCGTGCTCCGCCCCGACCGCGGCGCTGAGGATGAGGTGGTCGGCGGTGGCGACGCCGGCGCGCGCGAGCACCTCCGGCCGGCCCGCGTCGCCGTAGACGGCGCGGACGCCGAAGGCCAGCAGCCGCCGCACGGTCTCCAGGTTGAGTTCGACGACCGTCGGGTCGATGCCGTTGTCGAGGAGGAGCTCCGTGACGCATTCCCCCACCGGTCCGTAGCCGACGACCACGGCCCGGTGGGACGGCGCCCGGGCCGCCGGGTCCGCCGGGCCGGCGCCGTCGGCGTCGGACGCGGCCCGCCCCGCCACGAGGCGCGTCGCCGCGCCGTACATGAGCGGCGCGAGCGTCACGGTGACGATCGCCGTCGCCACGAGGATCCCCACGGCGCGGCGCGGGAGGATGCCCGCCTCGAATCCCAGGTCGGCGAGAATGAAGGAGAACTCCCCCACCTGCGCCAGCGCCGCCGCCACCGGCAGCGCCACGGCCGCCGGCGTGCCCCGCAGGCGCAGCAGCACGAGCGCCGCCGCCGGCTTCGCCACCAGCACCACCGCCACCGCCGCCAGGATGGCCAGCGGCTCACGGAGGAGGACGGCCGGGTCGAAGAGCATCCCCACCGACACGAAGAACAGCACGGCGAAGGCGTCGCGCATCGGCAGCGCCTCCGACGCGGCGCGGAGGCTGTAGTCGCTGCGCCCCACGGCCATCCCGGCGAGGAACGCCCCCAGGGCCATCGACACCCCGAAGACGCGTGCCGCGCCGACGGCCGTGGCGAGCATCACCACGAGCACCGCCAGCGTGAACAACTCCCGCGAGCCGGTGTCGGAGACGGCGTCGAGGATCCGGGGCACGACCGTGCCCCCCACGAACGCCACCAGGGCCACCAGGAGGAGGATCTTCACGATCGCCGTGCCCAGTGCCGTCGCCAGGGCCGCCGGGCCGGCCTCCCCGGCGCCGCCGATCGTGGGGAGGACGACGAGCGCCGCCACCGTGATCAGGTCCTCGACCACGAGCCACCCCACCGCCAGGTGCCCGGCGCGCGTGTGGAGCGCGCGGCGGTCGGCCAGCACGCGCAGCATCACCACCGTGCTTGCCACCGCGAGCGTGCCGCCGAAGACGAAGGCCGCCGGCCACGGCCAGCCCAGGGCGCGGCCCACGAGGGCTCCGGCGGCGGTGGCGGCGGCGCAGGTGAACGTGGCCCCGGGGATCACCGTGCCGCGCACCGCCAGGAGGTCGTCGAGGTGGAAGTGCAGCCCGACGCCGAAGAGGAGCAGCACCACGCCCAGCTCGGCCATCTGCCGCGCGAGGCTGGCGTCGGCCTCGAAGCCGGGGGTGTAGGGGCCGACGATGACTCCCGCGAGCAGGTAGCCCGCGATCGGGGAGAGCCCCAGGCGGTGGGTCAGCGCGCCGCAGGCGAGGGCCGCGGACAGGGCGCCGGTGAGCGTGAGGACGAGATCGAGGTCGTGCATGCGGCCGCCGGGGCGGGGGGAGAAGCGGCCCAATCATCCCCGCCGCGGGGCGGCGCCGCCAACGCCGATCCCGGCGGACCGCGCCCGGGCGGGGAACCGGCCCGGATGGCTCAGGGATCGGAGAGGCGGACGAGCACGAGCGACTCGGCGTTATAGCGCACCGCGCCGGCCGTGGCGCGCAGCTCGGCGACGAGCTCCACGCGGCCCTGGGCGTCGACCTCGAATTCGTGCGAGAGCGTGTCCCACGTCCCCTCGCGTTCCAGCCGCCCCGACCGCACGCCCCCGGAGACGCGCAGCCCCGCCCCGCTCCCCTGCTCGTCGTCGAGCGGCTCGATACCGCTGCCCCAGGCCAGGCCGGCGAGGAGATAGCGCCCCGGCTCGAGGATCACGCTGGTGCGCCACGAGGCCCGTGCCGGCCCGGCCCCGGCGCAGGCGATCGACAGCACGCGGCGGCCGTCCTCCCCCTCGAGCTCCTCGAGGATCGCCTCGCCGTCGTCGACGCGCGGCGCCCAGCCGCCGAGGGCCGCCCGGCGGGCGCCGTCGAAATGCATCGGCCCCGGCTCCGGCGCCTCCGCCTGCTCGACGAGGCTCGCATGGCGCGCCGCGACGCGGGCCCGCAGGTCGGCCAGCGCCTCCTCCTGGCCGGCGAGCGCTTCGGGGCCGGCGTCGACCAGCGCCGGGCGCAGCCGTGCGGCGGCGGCGTCGATCGCCGGGAGAAGGCGGTCGGGCGCGACGAGGGGGAGGAGTTCGCGGACGCGTTCCCGGTAGCGGCCGCGCCATTCCGGATCCCCCATCACCGCCCCCGCGGCGAGCGTGCCGGGCAGGTCGAGGATCGGGAAGCCGGGGTCGCCGAAGAGTTGGTCCATGCCGTGGGGGATGTAGACGGCCCGCCCGTCGCGCGCGGGATCGAAGTAGACGCGGTAGTTGTTGGCGCCGGTGGTGGCGCCGTCCCAGTGGGCGGTCGCCAGCTCCATCGCCATGAATCCGATGAACTGCTCCACGTCGAGGCGTTCGTCGACCAGCGCCCGCCGCGCCGCGGGGTCTTCGGTGCGGCAGGCCTCGACGAGCCGGGCCACGTCGGCACCGGGGGGGCCGATCCGCCCCTCGTCGCGTTCGGCGAGGCCGTCGAGATCGACGCCGTTGCCGTCGTAGAGGTTGCCTTCGGGGCGGTCGAAGTGGCGCTCGAGGAAGTCGCGGTCGAGGGCCTCCTTGAGCACGTAGACGCCGAGGTCGCGGTCGTCGAGGATCACGCGTGCGTGGCCCACCCGCGCCGCCGGGATGCCCGCCGCGCGGAACAGTTCCCCGCCGAGCCATTCGTGGAGGAAGGTGGGATCCTGCGCGGCGTTGTTGAGATGGAACTTGTCCAGGCCGCGGAAGCGCCGGCCGTCGCGCCAGGCGTCCATGTCGAGGGTGAAGCCGGGCTTGTCGTCGAGGCCCTGGAAGCTCCCCGCGGAGCCCTTGAGGCGGATCGCCACCTCCTCGTGGATCTCGGGCCCGGCACCCTCGTCGCCGAGCGGGCGGATCGCGAGGGTGCAGGGGACGCGCGTGCGCGGCTCGGCGCGGAGGCGGTCGGCGGCTCCCTCGGCGAGGCGGATCTCGATGCGCGGGATCCACGCGCCGTCGAAGAGGGGCGCGGCGTCGTCGGCGCACGAGGGCCCGGCGAGGGCTCCGAGGAGGGCTGCGGCGACGGCGCAGGCGAGCCGGGGGAGCCCCGGGGGGCGAGCCGTTCGGCGGGGGGTGGGGGACGTCATCGCGGGGAATCGTCGCGGCAAGGCCGGGATCACTCGTCGGCCGAGATCTGGCTCGGGCCGCTCCCCACCGTCTTCTCGTAGGTGCCGTCGCCGCTCTTGACGTACTTCGTGAAGCCGAGGCGGTCGAGGTTGCGGTCGGAGAGGAGCTTGGGGTTGCCGATGTCGGTGGCCCGGCCGCCGATGGCGAAGCCGGTGATCACGCGCCGCACCGGTTCCCCGGTCTCGGGGTGGGCCGCGAGGGGGGGCTCCGAGATTCGCTGCAGCACCTCGAAGCGGTCGCCGCCGGTGCCGTCGGGCTTGACGATTTCGTAGACGTAGGTGGGCATTGGGGGGCGAGCCGTGGCGAACGTCATCCGCCGCCGGACGGGGGCGGCTCCCGGGCGTCGGCCGGGCCGGCGGGGGGCCTGGCGATCCTCCGGTGCCGTCCATCCTACCGCGTCTCCGCACGCGGCGTCCCCCGGCCGGTCCCCGGGAATCGCCCCTTTTTCCGCACGCGCATGTCGCCGCCGCGACTCGCGGCCGTATAACCGGCCGAGGACATGCCCCGAGAGGCACGCATCGATGCCACACGAGATCACGGTCACGACGGATGGGCTCTTCCGGATCGTCTGCGACGACCGTGGGTACGGGCTCTTCGTGGGCGGCAAGCCGCTGTGGGAAATGGTCGGCGGGGCATCGGATACCTGCGGGGGATGGTTCTCGCTCGTCGACGAGCCGCTCCGCCCCCGCACGCCCGACGAGATCAACGAGCGCCTCGGCCGGGGCGTCGACGCGGTCGATGGCGCCCTCGTGGAGTCGATCGTGCCGCTCCTGCCCCGCGGCCGGTACACGGTGGGGCTTCTCCGCGCGGCGCCCATCCGGCAGCGCGACGCCGACAACTGGTACCGGTGCCGCTGCGTCGAGCGGGAGATCCGGCACCGCCTCCCCCCCGATCCGGACGACGCGGTCGGCCAGGCCGCCGTCCGCACCTTCCTCGAGCGCTATCAGGAGTCGGAGGACATCCTGCCCCATCTGCCGATCGAGTCGATCGATTGGGAGCGGGTCGGCCGGTACCGCGAGGCGCTGTGGGCCGGGAGCCGGCCGACGGCGATGGTCGTCTCGCTGGGAGAGATGCGGCATCCGGGCGGGGGATCGCACACCGCCGTCCGCCTTCGCAGTTCGTCATCGACGGGCACCACAAGCTCGTCGCCGCCGCGCAGACGGGAACGCCCCTGACGCTGCTCTCGTTCTTCGCACACGACCATTCGCTGGTGCCGATCGACCGCTTCCGCACGCGGCATCCCGACGAGTTCGCCACGACCATCCTCACCGACGACCGGATCGAGCGACTGTGGGTCGAGCAGCAGATCCGTCTCCTCGACGGGGCCGACGGGGCCTGACGCGGCCTCGCGTCGGATCCTCGAGGGCCCGTCCGGGGTGGAGCCGTCGGCCGGCGGTCGTCGGTATCATGGGGCGCCGCACGGTTCGCCCCACCGCCGGTGCATTGCATGCCCCCTTCGCTGCCGCCGCTCCGCCTGCTCGTGTGCGCCGCGCTCCTCGCCGCGGCGCCGTCCCCCGCGGCCCCCCGCGCGGAAGACGCCATGGCGCCGCCCGAGCGCGTCGTCGACGGGCTCGAGGCGCTCTATACGTTCGAGGGGGACGTCGCCGGCACGATCCCCGACCGCTCCGGCGTCGAGCCGGCGCTCGACCTGCGCATCGACCGACCGCAGGCGGTGCGCTTCCACGCCGGGCGGATGGCCGTGCAGGCCCCGGTCGTGATCGCGTCGGACGGCCCCGCCGGCAGGCTCACGTCACGCCTCCGGCAGGCGCAGCAATTCACCATCGAGGCCTGGGTGACCCCCGCCGACGGCGTGCAGACCGGGCCGGCGCGGATCGTGAGCCTGTCGCTCGACACGAGCAAACGGTCGCTCACCCTCGCGCAGGACAAGAGCCGCTACGACCTGCGCCTGCGCACCAGTGCCACCAGCGACAACGGCACCCCCTCCACCCCCGCGCCGGACGGCTCGGCGGCGACGCGGCGCACGCACGTCGTCGCCACGCGCACCCCCGACGGCGTCGTCCGTCTCCTCCTCGACGGCCGCGAGGTGGCGCGCAACACCGTCGCCGGCGACATGAACCGCTGGCCCGACGACTGCCGGCTGGTGCTCGTCAACGAGATCGGCGGCGAGCGGCCCTGGTACGGCGAGGTGGCGCTGGTGGCGATCTACTCGCGCGCCCTGGCCGACGAGGAGATCGCGCGCAATCACCGCGCCGGCCCGCCGATGGCGGTGGAGGGCGTGGGCCTGCCGCCGCGCCATCCCGGCCCCGTCGATTTCGTGACCGACATCCTCCCGCTCCTCCGCGAGCGCTGCTTCGGCTGCCACTCCGGCGAGGAGGAGGCCGGCGGGCTCAATCTGGGAATCCGCGGCCGGGCGCTCGCCGGCGGCCACCACGGCCCGCTCCTCGAGCCGGGCGACGCCGCCTCGAGCCGGCTCCTCCACGCGCTGGCCGGGGTGGGGCGTGTGGCGGCCATGCCGCCGGAGGGCCCGGCCTGGAGCGCCCCCGAGATCGGCCTGGTGCGGGCCTGGATCGAGGACGGGGCGCGGTGGCCGGCGGGGCACGACGTCCCCGATCCGCGCGAGGCCCGTGCCCGGGAGCACTGGGCCTTCCGTCCCCTCGTGGCGCCGACGCCGCCGACGCCGCGCGACGCCGCCTGGCCGCGCGGCGCCATCGACCGCTTCGTCCTCGCGCGGCTCGAAGCGGAGGGGATCGCCCCCGCGGCGCTCGCCCCCGCCCGCGTGCTCGCGCGCCGCATCCACGCCGGTCTCACCGGTCTGCCGCCGACGCCGGAGCGGGTGGATGCCTTCGCGGCGGCCCATGCCGCCGATCCCGACGGGGCGGTCGACCGTGTCGTCGAGGAGCTCCTCGCCGACGTCGCCCACGGGGAGCACCGGGCGCGGCACTGGCTCGACGTCGCGCGCTACGCCGACAGCGACGGCCAGGAGAGCGACCGTGACCGTCCCACCGCCTGGCGCTACCGCGACGCCTGCATCCGCGCCTTCCACGAGGATCTCCCCTTCGATCGCTTCGTGCGCCGCCAGATCGCCGGCGACGAACTGGAGCCCGCCGTCCCCGACGCCGTCGCGGCGACCGGGTTCCTCGCCGCCGGTCCCTTCGCCGCGCTCCCCGACCGGCTCATGGAGGACGAGCGCCTCCGCAACCGCTACAACGAGCTCGACGACACGCTGACGACGATCGGCACCGGCTTCCTCGGGCTCACCCTCGGCTGCGTGCGCTGCCACGACCACAAATACGATCACATCCCCGCGCGCGACTACTACGGCCTGATGGCGGCGCTGCACGGCGGCGAGCGGGCCGAGATCCCCCTGGCGCCCGGCTCCCCCGACACCGTGCTGGGGTGGCGCGATCTGGGGCCCGTCCCCCGCCCCACCTGGCTCTTCCAACGCGGCGACTGGTACGACCGCGACCAGCCCGTGGGGCTGGGATTCGTGTCGGTGCTGACGCGCGGCCGGCCGGCGGGGGAGTACCTCGCCGCGGCCCGCGCCGCCGCCCCCGAGGGCTCGTCGACGCTGCAGCGCGCGGCGCTCGCGGCCTGGCTCACCGACGTCGAGGAAGGGGCCGGGGCGCTGGTGGCACGCGTGATCGTGAATCGGGTCTGGCAGCAGCACTTCGGCGCGGGGCTCGTGCGCACGCCGGGGGATTTCGGCGTCCGCGCCGATGCCCCCTCCCACCCGGACCTGCTCGAGTGGCTGGCCGCCGACCTCGTGGAGCACGGCTGGAGCCTGAAGCGGCTCGATCGCCAGATCGTCACCAGCCGCACCTACCGGCAGGCGTCGGCGGCGCGCACGGGGCCCGACGGCACCCGGCTCGATCCCGACGACCGGCTCCTCGCCCGGTTTCCCCCCGGGCGCCTCACCGCCGAGGGGCTGCGCGACGCGCTGCTGTCGGTGGCCGGCACGCTCGACCGCACCCCCTTCGGCCCGGCGGTGAAGGCGCCGGTGCCGGCGGAGGCGATCGTGGCCCGCAATCTCAAGGATCCCTGGCCCGCCGACCTCGTCGACGGGCCCGGCGTGCGGCGGCGCTCGATCTATCTGTTCCACAAGCGCGTCGTCCCCAATCCGCTCCTCCAGGCTTTCGACAAGCCCGACGCCCAGGCCACCTGCGGCCGCCGCGATCGCACCACCGTCGCCCCGCAGGCGCTCGCGCTGCTCAACGACCCCTTCGTGCGCACCGTGGCGGCGGAGTTCGCGGCGCGGGTGGCGGCCGAGGCGGGCCCCGATCCCGCCGCACGCGTGCGCCGCGCCTTCCGCCTCGCCCTCTCGCGCGAGCCCGGGGCCGACGAGCAGGCCGACGCCCTCGCCTTCCTCGCCGAGCAGGCCGCCGAAGGGGGGGATGCGGCGGCCCTGCGCGATTTCTGCCAGGTGCTCCAGGCCACGAACGAGTTCTTCCATGTCGAATGATCCCGATCGCGACGCCCCGGCGGACGCCGGCGGCGCAGCGGCCGCAGGGCTCGTGGGGCGGCGCGGATGGCTCGCACGGGCCGGCGCCGGCTTCGGGAGCGTGGCCCTGGCCGGCGTGCTGGCCGACGAGGGGCTGTTGGGCGCCGAGGCCGTCCCCGCCGCTGCCGCCGATCCGCTCGCGCCCCGCGCGCCGCACGTCCGCCCGCGGGCCACGCGCGTCATCTGGCTGTTCATGGAAGGGGCCCCCAGCGCCGTCGACCTCTTCGATCCCAAGCCGGAGCTCACCCGGCGCCACGGCCAGCGGATCGCGATCGACGTCTTCAACGGCAGTCCGGGCCCGCTCATGAAGTCGCCCTTCGCCTTCCGGCGCCACGGCGAGAGCGGGGCCTGGGTCTGCGATCGCTACCCCGCCGTCGCCCGGCACGTCGACCGGATGGCGTTCGTGCGCTCGCTCCACAGCGACTCCAACGACCACGTCCCCGCGCTCTACCAGATCAACACGGGCCTGGCCCGGCCGGGTTTCCCCGCCGCCGGCGCCTGGGTGACGTGGGGGCTGGGGAGCGAGAGCCGCGATCTCCCCGGCTTCGTGGTGCTGGGCAACAGCGAGGGGGTGAAGGGGGGGCCGCTCAACTGGAGCTCCGGCTTCCTCCCCGCCGCCCACCAGGGCACCCTCTTCCGGCCGCGTGGCACGCCGATCCTCAACCTCGCGCGACCGGCCGACCTCTCCGCCGCCGGCCAGCGCCGCCAGCTCGATCTCCTCGGCAGCCTCAACCGCCGCCATCTCGGCACGCGTCCGGGGGAGGCGGACTTGCTGGCCCGGATCCAGTCGTTCGAGCTCGCCTGGCGGATGCAGTCGCGCGCCGCGCGCGTGACCGACTTCTCCTCCGAGACCCCCGCCACGCGCGCCCTCTACGGCCTCGACGACGACGCCACCCGCTCCTACGGCTCGAAGTGCCTCCTGGCGCGGCGGCTCGTCGAGGAGGGGGTGCGCTTCGTGCAGGTCTACAGCGACGGCGAGTGGGACGCGCACGGCGACCTCGCGGGCAACCACGCCGGCCACTGCCGGGCCACCGACGTGCCGATCGCCGGCCTCCTCACCGACCTCGCCGCGCGCGGCCTCCTCGACGAGACGCTCGTCATCTGGGGGGGCGAGTTCGGAAGGATGCCGGTGTCGCAGGGGAACGACGGCCGCGACCACAACCCGCAGGGCTTCATGGCCTGGCTGGCCGGGGCGGGGATCCGTGGCGGTGCCAGCCACGGTGCCACCGACGACATCGGCTACCGCGCCGTCGTCGATCCCGTCACGGTCCACGATCTCCACGCCACGATCCTGCATCTCCTCGGCCTCGATCACCGCCGCCTCACCTTCCGCCACCTGGGACGCGACTTCCGCCTCACCGACGTGGCCGGCGCGACGATCGGCGGCATCCTGGCCTGACACGGGCGCCCTGTTTCCCCTCATGCGGAGGACGATTCCCATGGCCCTTCGACCGATCACCCTGCTCGGGCACGGCCCTGCCACCGCGCCCGGGCGCCGGCTCGCGTGGCGGGCCGCCGCGGCCCTCGCGGCCTGGCTCGCGCTGTTCGCGCCGGGCGTGCGAGGCCGCGCCGCGGCCGGGGAGGCGCCGCTCCGCGCGGGGGTCGGGGTCGCCGACATCACCCCCGTCGGCCCCTATCCGATGAGCGGCTACTACTTCGAGCGCCTCTCGACGGGCACCTCCGATCCACTCCACGCCAAGGCCCTCGTCCTCCGCCAGGGGGAGGCCGCCGCCGCGATCGTCTGCTGCGATCTGATCGTCATCGCCTCCGACCTCACCGACCTCGTGCGCGCGCGGGTCGAGGCGGAGACGGGCATCCCGGGCGACGCCGTGATGCTCGCCGCCACCCACACCCACACCGGCCCCGACTACACCAAGGAGCTGTTCCAGTTCGTCACCGGCCGGGAGCCGACCGGCCCGGCCGCCGAGCGCGCCCCGTACGTGCCGCGGCTCGTCGACGGGATCGTGTCGGCGGTGCGCCGGGCCGACGCCGACGCCGCGGAGGTGCGCCTCCGCGCCGGCAGCGCCCTCCAGGCCACCCCCGTGGCCTTCAACCGACGGTTCCTCATGGAGGACGGCTCGGTGCGCACCTGGGCCAAGGCCGACACCCCCGGCGCCATCCGCCCCGCCGGGCCGATCGATCCGGAGGTGGGGATCGTGCGCTTCGACACGGCCGACGGGAAGGCCCGCGCGGTGCTCTCCTCCTTCGCCCTCCACCTCGACACCGTGGGGGGCACCCTGTGGAGCGCCGACTTCCCCTTCTTCATCGAGCGCGAATGCCGCGACGCCCTCGGCGGGCAGGTGGTGTCGCTCTTCGGCAACGGCTGCTGCGGCAACATCAACCACGTCGATCCCACGAAGGCGGAGCCGAACAAGACCGACATGATCGGCGCCTCGATCGGCCGCACGATCGTGGGGGGGATGGAGGGGCTCGCGGCGGTCGGCGCGCCGCGGCTGCAGGTGCGCTCGGCCACCGTCGCCGTCCCCCTCCTCGACGCCACGCCCGCGCAGGTGGCGGCGGCGAAGGCGCTCCTGGCGGAGATCCGCGCCGGGGCGAAGCCCGACTTCCTCGCCCACGTCGACGCCTACCGGCGGCTGATCATCGACAACCTCCGCCACCAGGTCGACCAGGACGAGGCCCTGGAGTGGCTCGGGTGGGGGCTGTCGAAGAAGTTCGCCGGCTGCGGTGAATCGATGCCCCTCGGCGTGCAGGTGATCACGCTCGGCCGCGACGTGGCCGTGGTCGCCTTCCCCGGCGAGTCGTTCGTCGAGCACGGCCTGGCGATCAAGAACGCCAGCCCCTTCCGCACCACGCTCGTCGTCGAACTGGCCAACCACGGCGAGACGATCTACGTCCCCACGCGCGCCGCGGCGGTGGGCGGGGGCTACGAGACGACGAACACCACCGTCGCCCCGGGGGCGGGCG
>CAISKG010000354.1 GCA_903885855.1 uncultured Planctomycetaceae bacterium | reverse complement strand
CGGCGGGCGGCGCCTCGTCGCACGTCTGGCGGCGATCAGGCTTCCGGCCGGCGCCGCGCGGGCGCCGATCGTGCCGGTGTTCCGCGACCTGTGGCACGCCCACGTGCTCTTCGAAGGGGAGCGCGTCTCGGGGGTCATCGATCCGCACGCCGCTGGCTTCGACTCGCCGGCGACCGACCTCGCAAGGCTGTTGGGGAGCTGGAGGCCGCCCGCGCCGGTCGTCGGCGGGGAGGGGCTGGGCGCCGCATGGGCGGGGGCGCTCGCGGCCTACGAGGAGGTGCGCGTGATTCCGCCCCCCGAGCGGACGCTCGTCGAGTTGCTCGACGTGGGTGGGGTCATCGGCGGTCTCGACCACTGGTTCGGGTGGGTCCTGGAGGAGGGACGCTCCTTCGCGGATGCCCCGGGGGCGGTGGCGCGGGTCGATTTCCTCCTTGAAAAGCTCGATTCGACGCTGCAACGGGCCGATGCTCTGCTGCGGATCAGCGATTGACCCCCGGAAAACGGGACGGATAGGATTTCCGGGTCATGGTCGCCTCCCGTCCCGCCGGATTCCACCGAATGAACGCAGTGCCAGGACGGCCGCGTGGACGTGCGGTGCGGGGCCGCGGCCTCCGCCGCTGGGCCGGCCTCGTGGCCGCGGCGACCGCGCTGCTCGTGGCCGCCATCCGGCCCGCCGTCGCCCAGCCGGGGGGGGCGATCGATCCACTCGCCGCCGTCAACGCGGCCCTCGGGAGCCCGATCAAGGTCGAGGCGGCCGTCGAGGGGCCCGCCGGCGACACGCCGCCGGTGCTCGTCGTCACGGCCCTCGTCGACGAGGGCTGGCACCTCTACGCCGTCGATCAGAAGCCGGGCGGACCCCGCCCCACCCGGATCGTCGTGGCGGCCGATTCCCCCTGGCTGCCCGCAGGGCCGTTCGTGCCCGACGAAGCCCCGCACGCGCGCACCATCACCGACGTGCCCGGCTGGGTGGGGCTCGAAGTGCGGGAGCACTCCGGGCGCGTCGTGTGGCGGGCGCCGCTGGTGCCCGGGGGGGGCGCCGGCGACGCGATCACCGGATCGGTGAGCGTGCAGCTGTGCCGCGACACCTCCTGCTCCCCGCCCGAGACCATCGCCTTCAGCGTCGTGGCGCCGGCGAAGGCCGCGATGCCGGCGAAGGCCGACATGCCGGCGAAGGCCGCGAATCCCGATGCCCCCGCCGCCGCGGCGGACGCGGCGGCCGGTTCCGACGGCGACGATCCCTTCGTGGCCGCCGCGGCACGATCGATCGCGGCCCACGTTCCGCCGCGGGCCCACGCGGCCGTCGAGGCGGCTTTCGGCGGCGCCCGCGAGGCGGAAGGGGGCTCCGTGTGGCCGCTGCTCCTGCGGCTCTCGCCCGACGCGGGCTACCACCTCTACGAGGCCGCCGGCAGTGCCGACAGCGAAGCGGGCCAGGGCAAGCCGACGGTGGTGGCCGTGGCCAGCCGTGAGGCGGCGGTGCGGGTGCTGCGCTCCACGCCGTCGCACGTGGCGAAGGTGGCCGAGTCGCGCGGTGTCGACGGGCCGGTGGTCCTCGAGATCGCGCTGCCGGCCGGCGAGGGCCCCGACGACGGCACGGTCGAGCTGATCGTCGGCTTCCAGACCTGCACGGAGACGTCCTGCGATCCCCCCACCGCCGTGCGCGTGAAGGCGACGCTCCCCCCGGCCGGTTCCGGGGCCGACGCCGGCGCGATCGAGTTCGGCGCGGCGAAATACGCGGAGGCGGCGAAGAAGCCGCTGCCGGTCGCGGCGCTGGCCGCCGCCCCCGCGCCGCGCGGCGGCACGCCGGTG
>CAISKG010000353.1 GCA_903885855.1 uncultured Planctomycetaceae bacterium | reverse complement strand
GGAGCCGCGCTGGCCGGCGCCGTCACCAGCACGCACTCCGTCGCGCCCCCCATGAAAGTGTGGGCCTGGTCGAGGATCTCCACCCGGTGGCACTGGCGCCCGGGCTCGTCGGTGAGGAAGTCGAGCGTCAGCCGGCGCGACGTGCCGGCGGCCATGTCGATCGTGCCGCGCTGCTCGATCGGGCTGGCGGAGGCGTCGTGGTGGAAGCCGCGGTCGAAGTAGTCGATCACGCGCAGCCCCGTGAGGGGCCGGCCGGACCGGTTCACGAGCTCGACCTCGAACGTCACCTTCTCGCCGAGCTTGGCGGCCAGCGGTCCGGTGATGTTCACGAGCACGGGATCCTCGCCGCGTGCCGCGCCGATCGACGACACCAGCGCGAGCGCCAGCACGAGCGACTCCAGCCGGGGGATCGGTCGGCGGGCGGCGACGGCGCTGGATGACGGCATGGGGGCCCTGCGCTGGCGGGTTCCTCGAAAGGCCGGGGCGGCGCCCCGGGTCGCCCGAGAAGAGTACCACGCCGCCACCGCGGCCGCCCAGCGCGAAGGAGCCGCGGAAAACAGGGGAAAACGGCGCGCGGCGCCGTGCGGCCTACTCGTCGGCGCGGTGGCGCACGATCTCCCCCTCCACCATGTAGATCACGTCCTCGGCGACGTTGGTCGCCATGTCGGCGATGCGCTCGATGTGCTTGGTGATCGAGTTGAGCCGCAACAGCGCCTCGACGCGATCGGGGCCGGCCTTGATCCCGTCGAGGAGCCGCTTCCGCACCCGCTGCCGCTGCGCGTCGACGGCGTCGTCCTGCTCGCGGACCCGCCGCGCGAGCACCGGATCGCCGTCGACGACGGCGGCGAGGCACTCGCGCACCATCTCCTCCGCCAGCGTTGCCATGGTGCGGATCTCCGGCGGCAGGTCGAGCGGGCCGGCGTCCTCGAGCTGGGCCACGCGCTTGGCGATGTTCTTGGCGAGGTCGCCCATGCGTTCCAGATCGTTGTTGATCTTGAGCACCGCGACCACGAAGCGCAGGTCGGCCGCCACCGGCTGGTAGAGGGCGAGGATCTTGAGGCACTCCTCCTCGACCTCGACCTCCATCCGGTCGATGGCCTCGTCGCTGGCCATGACGCGCTGCGCGAGGGAAACGTCGCGGTTGATGACCGCCGAGATCGACCGCGAGATCGCCTCCTCCACGAGCGTCCCCACGCGCAGGATGCGCTCCTTGAGATGCTCGATCTGCCGTTCGATGTGACGCGTCATCGCCCCCTCGCGATCGCCCCGGCCCGCCGACCGCCCCGCCTCAACCGAAGCGGCCGGTCACGTAGGCCTCGGTCTCGCGCAGCACCGGCTTGGTGAAGATGTCGGGGGTTGCCCCGTACTCGATCAGCCGCCCCAGGTACATGAAGGCAGTGTAGTCGCTGGAGCGGCTGGCCTGCTGCATGTTGTGGGTCACGATGAGCACCGAATAGTGGCCGCGGAGTTCCTGGATCAGCTCCTCGACCTTCGCCGTGGCGATCGGATCGAGCGCGGAACAGGGCTCGTCGAGGAGGAGCACCTCCGG
>CAISKG010000352.1 GCA_903885855.1 uncultured Planctomycetaceae bacterium | reverse complement strand
TGGCGGCGCCCAGCAGGGCGGCGGCGACGCGGCATGCCGGACCCGGGACACGGCAGCGGCGCGGGGCGGGGGCGAGAGGGGGCATCGGGCGGCTCGGAGGGCGGGGAAGCGACGGGCGAAAGCCGGTGACCGGCGGCGGAGGACGGCGCGTCGACCGCCGCCGACGAGCCGATTCTACCACGCGGTGCCAGCGGCACGCCCGCCGGCCGGCGGGCGTGCCCCGGGCGCCGTCGGGGGGCGGGAGGGGGACCGGGCGGGTCGTCTGGGTCTGGTAGGTTGAAGGGATGCCAGACGCACTTCCGACGCTCGCCGACCTGGTCCGGCGCCCCAGCGTCAATCCCATGGGGAGGGAGGTTTCGGGGCCGGAGTACCTGGAGGGGCGGGTCACCGACTACCTCGTGACCCGGTTCTCGTCCGCCGGCATCCCCTGGGCCAGACAGCCGGTCGCGCCGGGCCGGGACAACGTCCTGGCCCGGGTGGAGGCGACCGTACCGGGCGCTCCCACGATCCTCTGGGACGCCCACCAGGACACCGTCCCGGTCGACGGCATGACGATCGACCCCTTCCTGCCGCTGGTGCGCGACGGGCGCCTCCAGGGACGCGGGGCCTGCGACGTGAAAGGGGGCATGGCGGCGATGCTCGTGGCCCTCGACCGGCTCCGCGCCTCCGATCGCCCGCGCCCGATGACGGTCGTGTTCGCCGCCACGGTGAACGAGGAGTTCGGGTTCTCCGGCGCGCGGGCGCTATCGCGGCTGTGGGACGGGGACGCGGCGGGATCCCCCGCCGACCGGGCGGCGCGCGAGCTGCTCCGCGGCCGACCGGCCGCCGCGATCGTCGCCGAGCCCACCGGCCTGGACGTCGTCGGCATGCACAAGGGGGCGGTGCGCTGGCGGATCCGCGTGGCGGGGCGGGCCTGCCACAGTTCGTTTCCCGAACGGGGCGACAACGCCGTCTACACCGCGGCGCGCGTGGCGCTCGAGATCGAGTCCCTCGCCGCCGAGCTCCTCCTCCGCGACCCCTGCCATCCCTGCGGCCCCCCGACGCTCAGCCTCGGCACCTTCCACGGGGGGGGCGGGGGTGAATCTCGTGCCCGACCTGGTCGTCATCGAGATCGACCGCCGCCTCGTGCCGGGGGAATCCCCGGAGGAAGCCCGCGCCGAGGTGATCCGCCGGCTCACCGCGGCGCTGCCGGGCGCCGCCATCGAGCACGAGGCGCCGTTCGTCGCCCACCTCGGCCTGGCCGAAGGGGGCGTGGAGGCGGAGGTGGCCGGGATCCGGCCGGCGCGCCGGCTCGGCGAGTCGGTGCGCGCGACGGGCCGCGGCAGCGTCGTCCGCGCGGCGCGCTACGGCACCAACGCCAGCGTCTACTCCGCGGCCGGCGTGCCGACGGTGGTCTTCGGGCCCGGGTCGATCGAGCAGGCGCACACCGTCGACGAGTGGATCGAGGTGGCGCAAGTCGACGTCGCCGCCGCGGCGCTCGTCGCGGCGGTCGGCTGACCACGGCCGCCGCGCCGCCCGACAGGCGAG
>CAISKG010000351.1 GCA_903885855.1 uncultured Planctomycetaceae bacterium | reverse complement strand
TGGCCGGCGCGGCCGCCGCGATGGCGGGCGGCGCTGCGGGGCGCGTCGCGACGGCGACGCCGTCGAGCGTGCCGTCCATGCGGCCCAGCCGGAAACCCCCCTCGGGCCGGGCCGCGACCACGGCCGCCACGTCGGGCTGCCGCGGCGGGGCCTCGAGCGCCTCGAGGTCGGGCACCGTCCAGGCGGCGAGCGTGCCGTCCTCGGCCGAGGAGAGGAGCACCGTGCCATCGGCGGAGAGGGCGAGGGCGACGATCGGGCTCTCGTGGGCGAAGCGGGCGTGGAGGGGGGGATTGAGCCCGGGCTCGTCGAGCGTGACGAGCTTCCAGAGATGGACGCGCTTGTCGCGGCCGGCGGCGATGACGTGGCCGCCGTCGGGGGTGAAGAGCACCGCGCGCAGCTCCCCCTGCGCCTCGTTGAGCGTGTCGAGCCGCTCGCCGTCGGCCACGCGCCACAGCTTCACCGTCTCGTCGGCGCTCGCCGAGGCGAGGAGGCGGCCGGAGGGGTGCCAGGCGAGGTCGAAGACCGGCCCGGTGTGGACGTCGATCGAGCGCACAAGCGCCCCGGTGGCGGCGTCGTGGATGCGGATGACGCGGTCGTAGCCGGCGGTCGCCAGGAGGGTGCCGTCGGGGGAGAGCTCGGCGTCGTGGAGGAGATCGCGGTGGCCGCCGAAGGTGCGCTGGAGCGCGCCGGTGGCGGCGTCGCGGAGCTCGGCCGTGCCCGCGAGGCCGGCGGTGCCGCCGGCGACGACGAGGCTCGTGCCGTCGGGAGAGAAATGCAGCGCCGTGACGCGCCGTGGCAGGCCGTCGACGGGGAGCACGCCGCCGTCGGCGCCGACGATCGCGACCGCGCCGCCGCGGGCCACCGCCTCGCGACGGCCATCGGGCGAGAGCGCCAGCGCCGTCACCGGCCGGGGGCCGGCGGAGGGGGGCAGCGCGGGCACGACGAGATCGGCGAGGATCGAGCGGTCGACCGCCGGTGCCGGGGCCCCGGCCGCGATCCAGGCGCGGAGGCGTTCGCGCTCGGCGGCGGTGGGCTGCGGTTGGTCGGCCGGCGGCATGTGATCGTCGCCGGTGGCCTCGAGGCGCGCGATCAGCCGCGACGCCGCGGCATCGCCGGGAACGATCGGATCGCCCGAGTCGCCGCCGGCGCGCAGCCGGGCGAAGGTTTCCATCGAGAGGCCGCCGGCGGCGTCGCCGTCGTGGTGGCAGCCCGCGCAGCGCGTGCGCAGGATCGACGCCACCCCCTGCTCCCAGCCGGGTGCGGCGAGGGACGGGGAGGCCCCGAGGGCGACGACGAGGAAAGCGGCGAGGGGGCGTCGCATGGATGTGGTATGGGGATGCGGGGGGATCGATCAGCGTTCGAAGCCTGGAGGGCTTCGAACGCGTGGTGGATCTGCGAAAGGGGGACCGCCGCACGATGCGGCGGCATCGATCAGCGGTCGAAGCCTGGAGGGCTTCGAACGCGTGGAATCAGTGCCTGAACAAGAACTCCCGCGACGTGAGCAGCGACCAGTAGAGATCCTCCACCGCGGCCCGGCGATCCTCCGCGGCGGTGGCGGCGAGAATCTCCGTGATGGCGGTCTTCTCGGCCCCGGTGGGCAGGCGCGACAGGCACGCCAGCCAGGCCTCCTCGACGATCCGCTCCGGTGGCGGGTCGGCGGCGAGGATCTGCGTGATCCGCCCCTCCCGGGCCGCCAGCTTGTCGTTGAGCGAGGAGCCGTTGGCCAGCGCCAGCACCTGCACGAGGCTCGGCTGGTTCGAGCGCTCGCACTCGCAGGTGATGTCGCGGGCGTTGCGGCCGAAGGTGACGAGGAACGGGCTTTTCACCGCCGAGTCGCGCAGTTCCAACGCCCGCGTCCCGGGGGCGTAGCCCGCCACCGTCTCGGTGGAGCCGTCGTTGAGCGCGAGCTCCGTGTAGGAATCGCGCACGCCGGTGACGTCGGCGATGGCGTCGGCGAGCACCTCGGCCATCAGCCGGCGCGGGTAGGCGCGGGCGAACCAGCGCCGGTCGTCGCGGTTGGCGGGGAGGGGGGCGCTCGAGCGGCGGTAGGTCTCCGAGGCGAGGACGAGGCGCATGAGCGCCTTGAGGTCGTAGCCGGTGCCGGAGAGGTGTTCGGCGAGGGCCGCGAGGAGCGGCTCGTTGGCGGCGGGGTTGGTGGCGCGGAGGTCGTCCACCGGCTCGACGAGCCCGACGGCGAAGAAGTTGGCCCACACGCGGTTCACGATCGCGCGGGTGAAGTAGGGGTTGTCCGGGGAGGTGAGCCACTCAGCCAGCGCGTCGCGCCGGTCGCGCGGGTCGGCGGGGTCGAGCGCGGCCCCGTCGAGCGGGGCCGGCGGCTGCGGCCTGCCGGTGCGCGGCTGGAGCAGGTCGCCCCGCTCCTCGACGAACAGCGTCCGGGCACCGTCGCCGGACCGCGAGTCGCCCCCCCAGCCCTTGGTGCGCACGCGCGCGAAGAGGTTGGCGAAGGCGTAGTACTGGTCGTTGGTCCATTTCTCGAGCGGGTGATCGTGGCACTTCGCGCAGTTGATCGACAGCCCGAGGAACGCCTGGGCGGTGTTCTCGGCCATCGTCTCGGGATCCTGGTGGACGGCGAAGAAATTGGTGGCGCCGTTCTCCAGGCTCGAGCCGCGGGCGGTGACGACCTCGCGCACGAACCGGTCCCATGGCATGTTGGTCGCCACGCGGTCGCGGATCCATCGCGAATAGGCGTCGACGGCGGCGGGGCGGAGTTTGGATCCCGTGACGAGCAGCAGATCGGACCATTTGTAGGTCCAGTAATCGACGTACTCGGGCCGGGCGAGGAGCAGGTCGGCGAGCCGCGCGTGCTTGCCCGGCGCTGTGTCGGCGACGAAGCGGCGCACCTCCTCGGGGGTGGGGAGGCGGCCGATGGTGTCGAGGAACGCGCGGCGGACGAACGTCGCGTCGTCGCACGGCGGGGAGGGCTCGAGGCGCAGCTGCTCGAGCTGCGCGAGGACGAGGTCGTCGATGACGTTCGCGCGCGGGGCCGCGGCGAAGGTCGCGGCGGGGATGTCGTTGGGGAACGGGGCGACCACCCGGGCGATCGCCACCCGCGAGGAAAACCACACGCTCACCGCGCCGGCGCCGTGGCCGACGGCGGTCACCGTCCCCTCGGTGCCGCGGGGGGCGGCGGGGTCGAGCGTGGCCACCGTCTCGTCGGCGGAGGTGAAGCGGGCCAGATGCGTCACGTCGCGGGTGGAGCCGTCGGAGTAGCGGGCGGTGACGGCCAGCCGCGCGCCGGCCCCCTTCTCGAGGATCACCACCGCCGGCGCGACGGCGATGTCGACGAGCCTCGTGCGCTCCGCGCCGCGGTCGGGCCCGGGGCAGCCGGCGGCGATCCACGCCGCCAGGAGCGCGTAGTCGGGGCCGTCGGGATCGAGGCGCAATCCCCCCTTGTGCGGCAGGGCGCCGGAGGGCTTGGCCAGGAGGAGGCTCGCGCCGGGATCGGCGGGATCGATGCGGCGGCCGAGCGCCTCGCGCGTGATCGCGCCGTGATCGGCGGCAGGGTCGTAGCCGAAGAGGGAGAGGCGGAAGCCCCCCTTGCCGGCGAGCGCCCCGTGGCAGCCGCCGGAGTTGCAGCCGAGCTTCGAGAGCACCGGCACGACGTCGAGATCGAAGCGCGGCTCCGCGGCGTCGGCGTTGATGCCGCCGGCGCCGGCGAGGAGCAGCATCGCGAGGAGGGAGCGAGTCATCGGGATTTCGGCCGCGGGGGCCGATCCTGGCGGGCTGTGGACGAAGCGATCCGCCGCCGGATGCGGCGGCAGGCACCCCGGAAAAACCTCGGCTTTTTCAGGGTGCCCGACAGTGGAAAGCCACGCCGGCCGGCACGCGGCCGGTGGGGTCATGGATGCCTTTTTCCATGGACGCCTAGAAGAGTTCGTGGATCGGCGCGGTGCCGAAGTCGGTGAGTGGGAACGGGCGGCCGGCCGGGCCGGGCAGGATCGTGCCATGGTCGAGGCCGAGCGAGTGGAAGATCGTGGCCACGACGTCGCCCGGGGCCACCGGGCGCTCGGCGGGGAAGCCGCCGATGGTGTCGCTCTTGCCCACCACGCGCCCCCCCTGCACGCCGCCGCCGGCGAAGGAGCAGGTGAAGCAGCCGGGCCAGTGGTCGCGGCCGCCGGCCGGGTTGATCTTCGGCGTCCGGCCGAATTCGGCGAGCGTGGCCACCAGCGTGTCGCCGAGGAGGCCGCGGGCGTGGAGATCGCCGACGAGCGCGGCGTAGGCCTGGTCGTACATCGGGCAGACGATCTCCTTCATCCCCGCCACCGAGGTGAAGGGCTTGGAGCCGTGGATGTCCCAGGTGATCTCGTCGAAGACGGTGAGGAAGGTGTTGATCGTCACGAAGCGGACGCCGCTCTCGATGAGGCGCCGGGCCAGCAGGCAGCACTGTCCGAAGCGGTTCATCCCGTAGGCCTCGCGCACGGCCGGGGGCTCGGCCGCCAGGTCGAAGGCGGCCCGTGCCTTCTCGCTCGTCATCAGCCGCCAGGCGGCCTGGAAGCCGTCGTCGAGGAGCCGGGCGTCCTCGCTGGCCTCGAAATCGCGGGTCACCGACTCCACGACGTCGCGCATTTTCCGGCGCCGGTCGACGCGCACCCCGGCGACCTGGTCGGGGGGCAGGAGGTCGGGCACCTTGAAATCGGGCCGGGAGGGATCGGCCATGAGGGCGAAGGGGTCGTGGGCCTTGCCGAGGAATCCCCCGGCCTGGCCGTTGGGGAGGTTGCCGCCGCCGCGGCCCATGAGCTGCGGGAGGACGACGAACGGCGGCAGGTCGCTGCGCCGGCCGAGGAGGAAGGAGGCGGCGCTGCCGGCGTGCGGGGTGTTGATGCCGCCGGTGAAGCGGCGGCCGGTCTGCATCATCTGCCAGCCGGCGTCGTGCACCGCGGCGCCGTCGTGGCGGCAGGAGCGCACCAGCGAGAAGCGGTCGGCGACCGCGGCGTGGCGGGGGAGGAGTTCGGAGATCTCGAAGGCGTCGCTGGCGGTGCGGATCGGCGCGAAGGGGCCGCGCACCTCGGCCGGCGCGTCGGGCTTCATGTCCCAGAGGTCGACGTGGCTCGGCGCCCCCAGGTTGAAGATCATGATGCAGGAGCGGTTTTCGTGACCGGGCCGCACCTTCCCCTCGGCCGCGGCCCGCACATACTGCGGCAGCGAGAGCCCGGCCGCGGCGAGG
>CAISKG010000350.1 GCA_903885855.1 uncultured Planctomycetaceae bacterium | reverse complement strand
CTCCCCCGCCTTGAAGAAACGCAGCCACCCGCCGCCGCCGCCGCCGGCGGCCTGGATCCAGAAGCCCTGCGGATGCCAGGCGATCCCCCAGCAGACCCCCTGCTGCTTCGCCGCGGGTTCCAGGAGCGTGGCGAGCTTCCCGTCGGCCCACTCGAGGACCGAGACGCCCGGATGGCCGACGCCAGCGAAGGCGTTGGTGACCGCCGTGATCCCCCCCACGGCGACCTGAGCGCCGTCGGCGCGGAAGGCGATCGCCCGGGCGCCGCCGATGTCGGCCCGGAAGCCCTCGTCGTACTTCCACAGCGCCTCGGCCCGGCCCACGTCGCGCACCGGGCGGCCGTCCGGGGCCCATTCCTTCAGATGCCCCTTGAGGTCGCACGACACCAGGGCCGAGCCGTCGGGCTTCCAGGCCACCTCGTAGACGTGCGACTCGTGCCCCGCCCCCACCGCGGCCGGGCTCTCCGCCACCACGCCGTCGACCACCGGCCAGATCCGCACCGCCCGGTCGTTGCCGCAGGTGGCCAGCCGGGTGCCGTCGGGGCTGACGGCGAGGGCGCGCAGCCAGCCGTCGTGCGCCCGGATCGCGCGGAGCGCCGCGGCGGGCTCGCCCGCGAGCGTCCACTGGCACAGCCGGCCGTCGTAGCCGCCGGAATAGGCGAAGCGGCCGTCGGGGGAGAAGCCGACGGCCCGCACCCAGGAGTCGTGGGCGCCCGAGAACGCCGCCGCCGCGTTCCCCTCGAGGGTCAGGCGGTGGAGGGAGAAATCCTCGGCACCGAAGGCGACGAAGCGCCCCTGCGGATCCCACGCGCAGGACACGAGCGGGCGGTCGTGCTTGTGCGAGGCGATCTCATGGGCCTGCGCGGGATCGATGGCTGCGGGATCGGGCATGGTGGCCTCCGCCGGGGGCAGGGGTGTCAGGCGAGCATCTCGCGGATCGGTTCCTTGGCCGGGTCGGCGATCGTGTAGTCGCGGCCCCCCACGGTGAAGTCGGCGGTCGAGTCGACGCCGATCGCCTGGAGGATCGTGTGGAAGACGTGGCCGTGGTCCACGGGCCGGTCCACCACCTCGGTGCCGTCGGCGTTCGTGGCCCCGATGACGGCCCCGGGCTGGATGCCGGCGCCGCCGAGGAGCACGCTCCAGCTCTTGCCCCAGTGGTCGCGGCCGTAGCCGGCGTTGATCCGCGGCGTGCGGCCGAATTCGCTCATCACGCAGACCAGCGTGTCCTCGAGGAGGCCGCGCGCCGCGAGGTCCTCCACGAGCGTGGCGAAGGGGCCGTCGAATTCCCCCAGCTGCTCGATGTGGAAGTCGAAGTTCTCGAAGTGGGTGTCGTAGTTGGAGTGGTTCACCTGCACGAAGGGCACGCCGTGCTCGAGGAGCCGGCGGGCCAGCAGGCAGTGGCGGCCGAACTCGTGGCGGCCGTAGCGGTCGCGGTCGCGCTCCGACTCGAGCTCCACGTCGAACACGTCGCGGCGGTCGAGGAGGTCGAGCGCCTGGTCGTAGGAGAAGGTGTAGGCGTCGGTGTCGGCCGTCCGGCGGCGGGCGGCGAAGCGGTCGTTGGCGCGGGCCCGGAGGAGGGCCCGGCGCCGGTCGGCGTCGCGGTCGAGCCCCGCGGGCCGGTCGGTGAAGGGGGGCGCCTTGCCGTCCTCCATCACCACCGCGGCGTAGCGCGGGCCGAGGTAGGAGGCGCTGCCGGGGCCCCCGCCGGCCCCGCGCACCAGCACGTGGCCGGGAAGGGGGAAGTCGTCGGGCATGACGGCCTTGGCGACCACGGCGCCGAGATCGGGCACGTCGAGCGGCGCCGGCTGGGTGCGGCCGCTGGCGATCTCGCGCTGGCCCCGGCCGTGGTCGTCGGAGCCGTTGGCCATGCTCCGCACCAGGCCCAGCCGGTGCATCTGCAGCGCGGTGCGCGGCAGCAGTTCGCCGATGTGCAGCCCCGGGACGCTCGTGGGGATGGCGCGGAAGGGGCCGCCGGTCGCCGTGCCGGGCTTCGGATCCCAGGTCTCGAGCTGGCTCGAGCCGCCATGGAGGAAGATCTGCAGGACGCGCTTCCCCGAGCCCTGCACCGTGCGTGCCAGCGCCGGCCGCCGCACCAGCCCGGTGGCCGCCGCCGCCGCCATCCCGCCCAACAGCGCGCGGCGCGAGAGGAGATGCTCGACGGAGCCGCAGGCGGGGTTGGTCGCGTGTCGCATGGAGGGCCTCGCGGGGTGGGCGGGGATCGGGGGGGATCAGTGGTTGAAGCGGAACTCGTTGCTCGAGAGTAGGGCCCAGAGGAACTCGGCCACCGCGCCGGGACGGTCGTCCGGCCGGGAGGCGAGCACCGCGGCCAGCTCGGCGCGCTCGGCGTCGTCGGCCGGCCGCGACAGCACCGACACGACCACCTCGTCGGCCATCGACGCCGGATCGGGCAGCGCCGCCACCCGGGCGGCGAGGTTCGACCCGCCGGGGCGGAGCCAGCCGGCGATCTCCGGGGAATTGCCGAGCCACAGCGATTGGTTGACCGAGGTCTGGAAGTCGCTGGCCAGCGGATCCCCCTGCAGGCCCGCCACCGTGGCGAGGAAGCCGGCCGCCTCCTGCGCGGTGCGTGTCTCGAGCGCCACCGCCCGGGCCGTCGCCTCCTCGGGAGAAGGGGCCGCTTCCCCCTCCGGCCGGGCGAGGGCCTTGGCCGCCGTCTCGCGGAACGACGCCTCGGCCCCGGTGGCCGCGAGCACCGCGAAGGCGAACTGCTCCGGCGACAGCGGCCGCAGCCGTGCCACCTGGCCCAGGTCGCACCACCGCGCCACGATCGATTCGCGGAGCGCCCCCGCGGCGACCGGATCGGCGGCGATCCCCGGAAGGCCCGCCAGATCGCGCGCGAGGCTCGCGCGCCGCTGGTCGTACTCGAGCGCGTAGCGCGCCTCGCGCCAGGCGGCCCGGGCCCGGATCGCCTCGGCCTCGGCGGCGGCCAGCGCCGCGGGGGCCGGCCGCGCCG
>CAISKG010000349.1 GCA_903885855.1 uncultured Planctomycetaceae bacterium | reverse complement strand
TGGTAGAAAGTCGACAGCGCCCCCACCACGCTCCCCAGCGTGGCCATGGGATGGGCGTCGCGCGGGAAGCCGCCGTAGAAGCTCCGCATGTCCTCGTGGATCATGGTGTGGTGCGAGAGCGAGCGGCGGAAGTCCTGCAGCTCGTCGGCGGTGGGGAGCTTGCCGTAGATCAGCAGGTAGCTCACCTCCACGAAGTCGCACTTCTCCGCCAACACCTCGATGGGATAGCCGCGGTAGCGGAGAATCCCCTTCTCGCCGTCGAGGAAGGTGATCGAGCTGGTGGTGGAGCCGGTGTTGACGAAGCCCTCGTCGAGCGTGATCGCGCCCGATTGGGCGCGGAGCTTGGAGATGTCGAGGCCGCGCTCGTTCTCCGTCCCCACGACGACGGGCAGCTCGACCGTCTTGCCGTCGATCTCCAGCCGGGCCACGCCGCCCGACCGGGTGCCGGGGAGCGTCGCGGCGGAGGGGGCGGCGGGCTTCGTGGCGGAATCGCTCATGGGGATGGTTCCAGGGCCCCCGCGGCGTCCCGGACCATGGACGTGTTCCCGGCGCGAGAGCGGGCAGCAGGAAGAAGGGACGAGTGTATCCCGCGCCGCGGGCACCGGCAACGAGCCCACCGTCCCGGGCGGAGCCTAGCGCCCCCCGGCGGAAGGCGCCTTCGCCGCGCCCCCGGCCGGCGCCGCGGCGGCGGTCTGGCGCACCCCTTCGGCACCCTCTTCGAAGGTGGTCCAGACCGGCGTCCGCTGGCGCAGCTTCGCCAGGTAATCGTCGAGCTCCCGCTTGCGGCGCTCCTCGGAGAGTTGCTCGCGGATGCCGGTCTGGGCGTCGATGAACGGCACCCTCCCCGCGTCGACGCGCTCCACCACGCGCACGATGTGCAACGCGGCCGGCTCCTCGAGGATCGCGCTCAACTCCCCGACGGGGAGCGTGAAGATCGCCTCGTCGACGACCTTGGAGACGAGGCTGCCCTGGGTGGTCCAGTCGAACGCGCCGCCGGAGGCCGCCGTGGGGCCCTCCGAGCGCTCCCGGGCGACGTCGGCGAACGACCGCCCCTCGAGGACGTCGTTGCCCATCGCCGCCAGCAGGTTCCAGGCCTCCTGCCGCGAGCGCTTCCCGACCTTGACGGTGAGCTGCTCGAAGCGGGCCTTGGCGGAGAAGTCGTAGTCGGCCAGATGCCCCTGGTAGTAGGCGATCATGTCGGCGTGGGGGATCTCGGTGTCGATGTCCACCTTCTGCTGCATCCACTGCTGCGCGAGGGCGCGCTCGAAGAACATCTTCCGCACGCGCTCGAGCGACTGGCCGCGGGCGCGCAGCAAGGCCTCGTATTCCGCCGCGCTGCCGCAGCCCGACTGTTTCACCATCTGCGGCAGCTGCTGGGCGTCGAAGGCCTCGTTGACCTTCTTCTCGATCTCGGGGAGGCGCTCCTCGGGGATCGTGCGGCAGGCGTCGACGTAGACCAGCAGCGAGTCGACGTGCTGGGGGAGCACCTGCCGGCAGATCTGCCGGCGCAGTTCCCGCACCTGCTCCGGCTTCATGCCCGGCGTGACCTTCGCCAGCCACTCCAGCGCCGTCGGGGTGAGCAGATCGGCCTCGAGGACCACCTCGGGGCCCACGCGGGCCATGACGGTGGCGCCGTCGAGCGGCTCCCCCTCCTCGGCGTCCGTGGAGGCCGGCTCGGCCCACGAGGCGGGCAGCACGGGGCCGTCCGCGTCGTCCGCCTCGTCGGCGTCCGGCTCGATCGGCTCGATCGGGTCGCCGGGGCGGGCGCGGATGCTCGAGAGGACGTGGTTGTCGCCCGCCGGGCCGCGTTTGGCGCCCGGCCACGACTCCGGCCGCGACACCGCCCGCGGGATGTGGGGCACGAGATTGGTGGTGGGGCGGCCGGTGGGCGCTCCCGGGGCGGCCGTCGGCCCCTCGGTGGCGCCGGCGGCCTGCTGGTCGAACTGCTGCGCGATGCGCTGGGCGAACGCGCGCCCCGCGGTCCCCGGGACGCTCGCCAGGAGGGCCGCGAGGGCGACGGCGAGCAGCGGACGCAGGGCGGCGACGGACGGCGGCATCGGGCTCTCCGGACGCGGCGCTGCGGCGCGGCGTTCATGGATCGGGTCGACGGTCGGCGCGGGAAGGGGGTGGATCGGAGCCCCGACGGCCGCGGCGAAGGCGGGCGGCGAGCGGGGCGGACGCTGTCGGTGCGGTCGGGGCCGGGGGTGGGGAGGTGGCCGGGGGTGGGGCCGGCCGCCGCGCCACGGGGGGCTCGGTCGCCTCCCCGGCGCGCGGAGTGGTAGAAGGCTTCGCCTCCCGTCGCAAGACCACCCCCACCGCGGCGATCAGGCTGTCGGGTGCGCTGAGAACCGAGGGGTCGAGGGGAAGATAGGCCGTTTTCTCGTCCACCAGCCGGAGCCGTCCGGCCGCCCCGCGCCCCGATTCGCGGATCGCCCGCATCCGCCGCGGATCGTGATGGCGGATGACCACCATCCCGGATTCGATCCCCAGGGAGTCGACCCCGGCGGCCCCCGCGGCCACGCGCAGTCGGCCCCGCGCCAGCAGCCGGCCCACCGGATCGGGGAGGGGTCCGAAGCGATCGGCCAGTTCGGCGGCGAGGTCGTCGATCTGCCCCTCGGAGGCGGCCCGCGAGAGGCGCCGGTAGATGTCGATCTTCGCCCGCAGATCGGCGATGTAGTCGCGCGGGATGAAGGCGTCGCCGGGGAATTCCACCGTCACCTGCGGTGCCTCGTCGGCCGGGAGGCGCTTGAGGCCGCGCACGGCCTGCTCGAGGAGCCGGCAGTAGAGTTCGTAGCCCACCGTGGCGATGTGGCCGCTCTGCTGCGTGCCGAGGAGGTTGCCGGCGCCGCGGATCTCGAGGTCGCGCATCGCCAGCGAGAAGCCGGCCCCGAGGTTGGAGAACTCCTGGATGGCCCGCAGGCGCCGCGCGGCGGTGCCGCTGAGGCGGGCCTGCTCGTCGACGAGCATGTAGCACCAGGCCCGGTGGTGCGAGCGGCCGACGCGGCCGCGGAGCTGGTGGAGATCGGCGAGGCCGTAGTGGTCGGCCTCGTCGACGAAGATCGTGTTGGCGTTGGGGATGTCGAGGCCGCTCTCGATGATCGTCGTCGCCAGGAGGATGTGGGTGCGACCGGCGATGAAGTCGACCATCACGTCCTCGAGCTCCGTCTCCGAGAGACGCCCGTGGCCGATCCCGATCTTCGCGTCCGGCACCAGCTGCGCCAGGCGGTGGGCCACCTGATGGATGTCGTGGATGCGGTTGTGGACGAAGAACACCTGCCCGCCGCGGGCCAGCTCGCGGTCGATGGCGTTGCGCACCAGCGCCGGATCCCAGCGTGTGACGCGCGTCTCCACGCCGACGCGATTGGCCGGCGGGGTGGCGAGGTTGGAGATGTCGCGGATCCCGAGCATCGACATGTGGAGCGTGCGCGGGATCGGGGTGGCGGTCATCGTCAGCACGTCCACGCTCGCGCGCAGCGCCTTGAGCCGCTCCTTGACGTCGACGCCGAAGCGCTGCTCCTCGTCGACGACGAGCAGCCCGAGGTTGGCGAAGTGGATGTCGGCCTGGGCGAGGCGATGGGTGCCGACGACCACGTCCACCGTGCCCCGGGCGAGGCCCTCGATCGTGTCGCGCTCCTCCGCGGGACTGCAGAACCGGCTCAGCACGCGCACCGCGAAGGGAAACTCGGAGAACCGGGCGGCGAAGCTGCGCCGGTGCTGCTCGGCGAGGACGGTCGTGGGGACGAGCACCGCCACCTGATAGCCGGCCTCCACCGCCTTGAAGGCGGCGCGCATCGCCATCTCCGTCTTGCCGAAGCCGACGTCGCCGCACAGCAGCCGGTCCATCGGCCGGGCGCGCTCCATGTCGTCGCGGATCGCGTCGGCGGCGGTGCGCTGGTCGGGGGTGAGGTCGAAGGGGAAGGAGGCGGCGAACTGCCGCTGCCAGGGGGTGTCGGGGGGAAAGGCGATGCCCGGCCGGCTCTCGCGCCGCGCCTGGAGCTGGATCATGTCGGCGGCCATGTCGGCGATCGCCTCGCGGACCGCCTGCTTCTGCTTTTCCCACAGCTTGCCGCCGACCTTCGCCAGCTTCGGGGCGACCTTCGTGCCGCCGACGTACTTCTGCACCAGCTCGATGCAGGAGGCGGGCACGTAGATCCGCGTCGCCTCGGCGAACTCGATCTCCAGGAATTCCTCGGTGCGCCCGTCCTTGGCGAGGAGCCGCAGCCCCTTGTAACGGCCGATGCCGTGGGCCACGTGGACGACGAGATCCCCGTCGTGGAGGTCGAGGAAGGTGTCGATGGCGCGCGTGAGGCGCTGCCGCGGGGCGCGGGCGGCGGTGTCCTCGCGCCGGAAGAGCTCCGCGCTCGAGACGAGCACGAGCTTCTCCGGCACGAGTCGGAAGCCCCCCGAGAGGTGCCCGCGGGCGAAGTGGAGCCGGCCCCCGCGGGCCGGGGCGCTCGCGCCGAGGAGCTCTCCGAGCCGCCCCTCCTCCGCCTCCGAGGGGCACACGACCCACACCTCCTGGTCGCGGCCCACGCTTTCGAGCTCCTCGCACACCCGCTCCAGCACCCCGGTGAACCGCTCCACCGACTCGATCGACAGCCGGGCGCTCGCCTCGAGGCTCGACTGCGCGACCGCCGCCAGCGTCACGCTCGGGAAGCGGTAGATGCGCCGGAAGACCTCCTCGGGGGGCGAGAGGCCGGCGTCGGCGCCGAGGCGGTCGAAGGTGCGCTTCGCCTCGTCGGCGAGTTCCGCCGGCTCCACCAGCGCCCACCAGCTGCCGGCGGGGAGGATCTCGGCCAACTGCGTCCGCCGCCCGCCGGTGGCGGCCAGGGCGGTGAGGTCGACCGCCTCGAGCGCCGCCACGCTGCGCTGCGAGGCGATGTCGAAGGTGCGCAGCGACTCGATCTCGTCGCCGTCGAGCTCCACGCGCACCGGCCGCTCCCAGTCGAGGGCGAAGAGATCGACGATCCCGCCGCGCCGCGCGAAGGTGCCGGGGGCCTCGAGGGAGTCGACGGCGCGCCAGCCCCGGCCGGCGAGCCAGTCGGCGAGCTCCTCGGGATCGAGCCGGCCGCCGCGGGCGAGGCGCCGCGTGCTCGCCTCCACCTCGCGCGGATCGGCCAGCGGCGGGAGGAGCGCCTGGATGGAGGTGACGATGATCCTCGGGCGCTCGGCGGCCGGCCCGGAGAGTCGCTTCACCACCGCCAGGCGCCCGGCCGTGGCGGGATCGTCGGCGGGGGGGGCGTCGTCGCCGACGGCGAAGGCCTCGAGCGCCGGGAGGTGGGCCACGGGAAGCGCGGAGAACAGCGCGAGGTCGTCGCAGAACACCTCCGCGTCGGCGCCGTGGGGAAGGACGACGACGAGCACCCCGTCGCCGATCTCGCGCCCCAGCGCCGCCGCCACCAGCGCGGAACTCGAGCCCCAGGTTCCGCCCACCGTGGCGCCATGCCCCCCGCGGAGGCTGGCGACGGCGTCGGCGAACCCGCTGTGCGAACGCAGCGTTGCGGCCAGCCCGGCCAGCCGCGCTGGCGGCCCGGAGGCGGGCGGGGAAGCGGAAGGGGGAGCCACGGCCAGATCATAGCCGCCGCGGCCGCTCGGGGCGTCCTACCGCCGGCCCGGGCGTCCATGCCACGGGAGGGCGGGCACGCGGGGGGACGGTTCAGGCGGCGCGGCGCTTGCGCCGCTCGAGCAGGCCGAGGGCCCCGGTGACGAGCGCGGCCACGCTCCCCATCCCGGCCGGATCGATCTCGGGGACGGCAGCCACCTGCAATTCCTCCGACATCGCGAACATCGGCGCGGTGTAGGACCCGTCGTCGCTGTCGTAGTCCATGAATCCGCCCCACTCGGTGCTGTCG
>CAISKG010000348.1 GCA_903885855.1 uncultured Planctomycetaceae bacterium | reverse complement strand
GGGAGCGGCTGGGGCCGGCGGCACCGTCGGGGCCCGGGGCGCAGGTCCGTCCGGCGGAGTCCGCCCGAGGGCCGGTGCGCCGCCGGACGCCGCCGCATCCCGCGGAGGCGGCGGCTCCAGCGGCGCGGGAGCGGCCGCCGGCGGCCGCTTCGCCGCCGGAGCGTCGACGTCCTCGACCGCCGCCGCATCGTCGTCCATCGGCAGCGCCGCCGGAGCGGAGGCGTCGGGGGGAAACTGCTCGAGCTGGAGCAGATCGGCGATCGCCACCGCGCCGGTCCAGCGCTCCGCCTGCGAGTCGACGTAGGCCAGCTCCGTCTCCGTGAGGATCTTCTGTGCCTGCAGCAGGCTCAGGAACGTCACCTCCCCGCGCGCGTAGAGCGTCTGCGTGAGCGTCACCGTCTCGCGTGCCTTGGGGAGGATGTACTCCTCGAACCAATCCACCGCACGCTGCGCGCTGCGGTAGGTGGCCACCGCCTCCGCCGTCTGCGTGGCGAGATCGAGCTCCAGCGTGCGCAGGTCGGCGCGGGCCAGGGCGATGTCGGCGCGGGCGGCGCGGATGTTGCCCTGGTTGCGGTCGAAGAGCGGCACGGCCATCATCACCTGGGCCAAGCCCTGGTCCTGCCCCGGCTCCACCTGCCGCTGGTAGCCGCCCATGAGATTGACGTTGGGGATCGGCTGCACGGTGGCCCGCTCCAGGGCCCATTGGTTCCCGCTGATGCGGGCCTCGGCGGCGCGCGGCAGGGCGTTGCTGCGCACCACCGCCTCCTGGAGCTGCTTGAGGTCGAAGTTCGGCAGTTCGCGGAACAGATCGCCGTCGAGCCGTCCGACGTCGGCACGCGGCAGCCCGACGGCGGCGGCGAGCTCGCGGCGGCCGGTCTCGATGAACACCGTGGCGTTGAGGAGTCGCACCTCCGCGCGGTCGCGCTCGATGCTCCAGAAGAGCACGTCGGCCTTCGTCCCCTCCCCCGCCTCGGCCAGCTGCCGGCCGATGTCGTACGACCGGGTCGAGATGTCGAGCAGGAGCTTGTAGATCTCGAGCCGCCGCTGGGCCACGAGGAGGTTGTAGTAGCCCGCACGCACGCCGCGGAGCACGTCGAAGCGGGCCCGCACGAGCTCGTACTCGGCCCGCTGCACGTCGCGCAGGGCCGCCTGCTGTTGGAGGCGGAGCTTTCCGCCGGTGACGATGTCCTGCGCCACCGTCCCGCTCCATTGGCTGTCCGGGCCGGCCATCTGCGGGCTGAATCCGGCGATCACGGGATTGGGGTAGAGCCTGGACTGCACCGCCTTGCCCCGCGCCGCCTCGATGGCGGCCCGGGCGGCGAGGAGGCGGGGATGGCCGCGCTCCGCGAGGGCCACGAACTCCTCGAGCGTGGTCGGCTCGGGAGCGGCGGGGTCGACCGGCGCCACCGCCAGCGGCACCGTTCCGCTCGGCAGCCCCATGGCGCCGCGGCCCCCGCGCTGCCACTCCGCCTCCTGCGCGCCCAGCGGAGCCGCGCAGCCGACCAGCGCCGCCAGGAGCGGCGCGGTCAATCTGGGCGAATTCAGCAATCTGGGGGCGATGGTTCTGGGGACCATGTGGTGTCCTGCGACGCCGCGCGGTGCTCTCCCGGCGTCATCACACGAGCAATCGTCACGGTTTGCCCAGCCACTGAAGGAAACGCAGGCGAAAGGAACGGGCCTGGGAGGCATCGGAGAAAACGCGGGGATTTGGGTACATTGGCCCGGCCCCGCCCCTTCCGGATCCGTCGCGTGTCGATCCTCCGTGCCGAACAACTCGAGAAGACCTTCGGCGCCAGCGGCACCGAGGCCGGCGTGGCGGCCGTCCGCGGCGTCGATCTGGCGGTGGAGTCCGGGCAGTTCGTCGCCATCACGGGGGCGTCGGGGTCGGGCAAGAGCACGCTCCTCCATCTCCTCGGCGGCATCACGCGTCCCTCCTCGGGCCGCGTCCTCCTCGAGGGGGTCGACCTCGCGGCCCTCGGAGACGACGCCCTGGCGCTGGTCCGGCGGCGCCGGATCGGATTCGTCTTCCAGCGCTACAACCTCCTTCCCGAGCTGTCGCTCGTGGAGAACGTCGGGCTGCCGCTCATGCTCGACGGCCGACCGGCGGCCGAATGCGACGCCGCGGCGCAGCGGGCCCTCGAGACGGTCGGCATGGGGCACCGCGCGGGGCACCGGCCCGACGCCCTGTCCGGCGGCGAACAGCAGCGCGGCGCCATCGCCCGGGCGCTCGTCACCGGGCCGGCGATCGTCCTGGCCGACGAACCGACCGGGGCGCTCGATTCCGAGAACTCGCGCCGCGTGATCGACCTCCTCCGCCGCCTCGTCGCCGAGCAGGGGCAGACGGTGGTGCTGGTGACGCACGACCCCGGGATCGCCGCCGAGGCGGGGCGCACGATCCGCATGGCCGACGGCCGCGTCGTGTCCGACACGCTGCGGGAGGCGGCGCCCCCATCCGGACGGCTGCCGCCCCCCAAGGGGGGCGCGCGGACGGGGAAGCGGCGATGATCCCGGGGCTGCTCGAGGTGCGCCGGCTGTTGGTGAGGCAGTGGACCCGCCGGCCGGGGCGCGCGCTGGCCACGGTGCTGAGCGTCGCGGTGGCCGTGGGGGCCGTCGTCGCCACGTGGGTGTCGGCCGACGCCTCGCGCGCCGGATACGCCCGGCTCACCAACACGATCGAGGGCGTGCCTTCGGTCGACATCCTGGCCCGTGAAGGAGGGCGGTTCGAGGCCGGACTGCTCCCCGACCTGGCGGGCGTGCCGGGGGTGCGCGCGGTGGTCCCGCTCTTCTACCGCCCCACGCTGCTGCGCGTCGGCGAGAAGCGCGTGCGCGAGATCGCCGTGGGCGTCGACGCGGCGCGGCTGGTCGAGATCGGCATGCTGGAATTGGCCTCCGGCCGGGCCTGCACGGCCGCCGACGAGGTGGTGATCGACGCGGCGCTGGCCGCGAGCCTGGGCAAACGCGTCGACGACGAGATCATCTTCTTCGCCCGCCGCGGGGTGCGCCGCATGACGGTCGTGGGGATCGCCGTGCCGGAGTCGGTGCGCTGGTTCGGCGAGGGGGCCGGGGTCGTGGTCGACATCGAATCGCTCGAGGAGATGTCGGGGGCCCTGGGGCTCGTCGACCGGGTCCGCGTGGCGCTCGAGGAGGGGGCCGACCGGAAGGCCTTCGTGGAGGCAGCCGGGAAGGCCCTGCCGGAAGCGCTCGTGGCCGAGATCCCGGCGGGGCGGGCGAGCATGGCGGAGGACGTCATGCACTCCGCCGACTTGGGCCTCGACTTCGTCACCGGGCTCACCGTGGCGATGAGCTGGTTCATCGTCGGCAACGCCATGCTGATGAACGTCACCGAGCGCCGCCGCTCGCTGTCGCTGGTTCGCCTCCTCGGGGCCCGCGGCGCGCAGATCCGTCGCATGATCACGCTCGAGGCGGTGATCCTGGGAGCCGTGGGGGCGGGGCTGGGGGTGGTGGGCGGGCTGGCGGCGGCGCGCCCCATCGCCGCGGGCATCGCGCGCTCCCTGCAGGCCCCGTTCGAGGGCCTCGTCGTCCACCCCTGGGTGATCCCGGCGGCGTCGGCGATGGGGGTGATCGTGGCGGTGGCGGCCGCATGGTGGCCGGCACGGCAGGCGGCCAGGGTCGATCCGCTCGAGGGGCTCTCCCACGCCCCGCCGCCGCCCCCCGCGGGCGTGCCCTGGCGGTTCGTCGGCGTGGCGCTCGTGTTCTGGATCATCGCCACCGGGATGCTGGCGCTGGTGATCCTCGAGCGTCTGCCCCCCCGGGCCGCGGTGCCGGCGGGGATCGCCATGCTGCTGTCGTTCGTCGCCACCACGCCGGTCATCCTCCCCCCGATCACGCGCGCCTGCGCCGCCCTCGTGCCGCGCCGCTTCCGCATCGAGCGCGAGTTGGCCCTGGAGCAGATCCTCCGCCAGCCGGTGCGCACGGCGCTCACCACCGGGGTGCTCGTGGTCGCGGTCAGCAACGGCATCGGCCTGGGGCACGCCATCCGCGACAACGTGGAGGACATCCTCGGCTGGTACGCGCGGCTGATGCGCGCCGACTGGGTGCTCACGCAGGCCGGCGCCGTCTCGGCCGGCGGCGGCGTCGAAGGGGTGGGCGCCCGGGCCGCGGAGGAGGATGTGCGAGCCCTGGAGGGGGTGGAGCGCGTCGACGTGATCGGCATCGCGACCGGCCGTGTCGCAGGGGGCGCGTGCGTGATCGTGGCGCGCGACATCCCCGACGACGCGCCCCTGCCGGTCGAGCCGGTCGGCGGCGACG
>CAISKG010000347.1 GCA_903885855.1 uncultured Planctomycetaceae bacterium | reverse complement strand
CGCCCGCCGCGATCGCCTCCACCTCCGCGGCCGCGGCGGCGATGCCGTCGGCGCCCCGCACGCGCTCCGCCACCGCACCGCAGCGCGCCGCCACGCCGGCGTCGTCGAGGAGCGCCCCGAGCGTCGCCGCCAGGCGCGGGCCGCGGAAGGCGCGGCGCGGCACCTCAGCGCCGACGCCGAGCCGCACCAGGCGGGCCGCGTTGTCGAACTGGTCGAACCCCATCGGCATCACCACCTGCGGCACTCCGGCGGCGAGCCCCTGCGCGAGCGTGCCCACGCCGCCGTGATGCACCAGCGCCGCCGAGCGCGGCGCGAGCCAGCGGAAGGGGACGAAGTCCGCGTGCCGCACCCCCGGTGGCAACGCGGCGGGGATCTGGGCGGGGAAGCGCGTGAGGAGCAATCCGCGCCGCCCCAACCGCCGGCAGGCGTCGGCGGCGGCGGCGAAGAAGGCGCCCCCGTGGACGTTCGCGCTGCCGGGGGTGAAGAGGATCGGGGGCGTTCCCTCGGCGAGGAATCGCGTCACCTCCGGGGAGGCGTCGCTCACCCCCTCCTCGCTGTAGAGGGGAAACCCGGTGAGACGCATCGCGGCGGGCAGCTCGGCACCCGGCGACGCCATCCATTCCGGAAACAGCCCGAGCACCCGGTCGGGGGAATGCATCCAGTCGCGGAAGATCCCCTGCACGGGGGCCAGGCCGAAGCGCGCCCGAAAGGGAAAGAGCCAGCGGCCGATCGCGCGGTCGACGAGGAGCCGGTCGGCGAGCCCCCACTGCAGCGCCCGGAACCACGCCGGCCCGCGGTGGACGAGGAGCCCGGGGAGCCGCGGCCCCGGCTCGCCGCCGCGCACGAGCACCGGCGAGAGGTGGACGGTGACCAGCGGGAAGCGGTGCGTCTCGCGCGCCACCCGCGCGCCGAAGGCGAGGCTGGAGGCGGCCACGACGGTGCGACGGCCGGCGGCCCGATCGGCGGCGAGCGACTCGGTGACGAGGCGCCACACCGGCTCCAGCAGCGGCCGGGCGAAGACGTCGAGCACCAGCCGCGTGCCCCGCAGCGGCCGCCACAGGGCCGGGTCGTCGATCTCGGTGACGAAGTCGATCTCCGGGCACGGATCGACGAAGGCGAGCCCCGCGCGCTCGACGACGTCCCGAAACCATCCCGCCGCCGCGAGCGTCACGGCATGGCCGCGGCGGCGCAGCTCGCGTCCCAGACCGATGAAGGGATGGACGTCGCCGGAGCTTCCCAACGCCACCAGCACCACATGCAGCGGCGCCGGCCGTGGCGCCGGGGTCACGGTCGCACCGGAAGCGCTGGCGGCGGACGGTGGCATCGGACGCGGTCCTTCCGGGGAAGGCACCCGTTGTAGCAGAGCGGGCGGGCGCGCCCGGGCGGGGGCGGCCGCCGTGGTCGACCGGGAAACCTGGGCAACGGTCCGCGGGGCGGCGCCGCAGCGGGGCACGCCGGCGGGCAGCGCGACGGCCGCTTGACCGACGCGCCTAAAATGAATCGGTCGGTCGCGGCGGGCGTGGATCGGGTCGGATCCGATCCCTGGATGCCGCGAGCGGCCGAGGCGTCACGGAGGACTCCCATGGCTACCGGCACCCTGCCCGTCCCGGCCGGACGGGTCCATTCCTGGAACGGCATCATCCAGGCGCTCGTGCTCATCCGCATCGGTCAGGAACTCGGCACCAACACCCCCTTCGCCCGCGCCCTGCACGACCTGCTGTCGGCGGTGCTGGCCTTCGGGGGCTGACGGCGCGGCGCGGCATGCGGCCACGCGTGTCCCTCAGGACACGGTCCCGCGTTCGAGCAGGCTCGCCACCAGCGCGCCGCGCGTGTCGAGCGGCACCAGCTCGCGCTTCGCGGCGGGCCCGCGGAGGATCTCGGCCAGCCGCGGGAGGCGCCGCCCCCCCGACTGGGCGTCGTAATTGTTGAAGGCGATGCGGAACCGCCGGCCGGGGTCCACCGGCCGACCCTCCAGCGACAGCGCGGGCGGTCCGCCGTCGCCCCGAGCCGCGACGGCGAACGGCCAGAGGATGCGGTCGCTGCGCTTGTCGCCGGCAGCATCCTCGGCCACCACCTCGGCGAGTTCGGAGGCCGAGAGCTCGCCGACGACGAGGCGATTCTCGTAGGGGATGATCTTCCAGCAGTCCCCCACCGTGATCGGGCCGGCGGGCAGGTCGCCGGAGAGGAAGGTGCCGTGGAACACCCCGTCGACGGGCGTACCGCGGCGCTCGAGCGCCGCGGCGAACGACTCGCAGAGGATTTCGGCCAGCCGGCTGCCGCGCCCCTTCCCGCCGATCGGCGCGGTCGCCGTGGCCACGCGCCGCGCGAGTGTCTCCGCCGCCTTCTCGAGGTCGGGGCGGGCCAGCGCCATGACTCGCGGGTCGGGCTCGTAGCGGTCGTCCATGAGGAGCGTGAACACGCGCCGGTCGACGAGCCGGTGGGAGTCGGCGTCGAACGTCAGGTCGACGCGGCCGCAGTGGATGCCGTGGTAGCTGGCCTGGGTGCACAGCACCCCCTCCACCATCCAGGCCGGCCGGTTCTGGTGGGAGTGGCCGGCGAGATAGACGTCGACGCCGGAGGCGTTCTCGAGGATGCCGCGCACCGGATTGGCGTAGTCGTCCTCGAAGCGCCAGCCCATGTGGCCGAGGACCACGATCGCCTCCGCCCCCGCACCACGTGCCTCGGCGACGGCGCGGGCGAGCGCCTCGCCGGGGTCGGTGGCGACCGTGCCCCCGAGCGTCTCCGGATCGAGCCAGGAGGCGAGCCCGGGGGTGACCAGTCCGATCAGGCCCACGCGGAACCCGGCCAGCTCGAAGATCCTCCAGGGCGCCACCTTCTCCCAGGCCCCGTCGAACGACCCCGGCGCCGCGCCCCCGCGGGTGATGTTCGCCGTCAGCACCGGCGCCCGGGAGAGCGCGAGGTTTTCGGCGAGGCGCTCGGGTCCCCAGTCGAAGTCGTGGTTGCCCAGCGCCCAGGCGTCGTAGCCGAGCTCGTTGAACAGTTCGAGCATGAGTCGGCCGCCGCGATCCATGCTCTCCGCGGTGCCCTGGTAGACGTCGCCGACGTCCACGGTGAGCGAGTGGGGGCTTTCCCGCCGCCACTGCCGCAGGCAGGTCGCGCAGCGTGCGAAGCCGCCGACGTCGTCGAGGCCCTCGTAGGTGCTCGTGGGGAGGATCCGGCCGTGGAGGTCGGTGGTGTGGAAGATGGAGACGGTCCGCGCCCGGCCGAGGTCGTCGGCGCGCGTCGGCCGGCCGGCGACGGCGCCCTCGAGCACGATCCCCGCCGCCCCCGCCACCGCCCCCAGCCCGTCCCCCAGGAACGCGCGGCGCGAGGCGCGGGGATCGGGGGCACGCGTGAAGGGATGGAAACGGTGCATGGCGGAACCTCGCGGCGGGCCTCGGCCGATCAGACCGCGATTGTAGGCCGGCGTGCGAGCCCACGATGAGCCCCCGGCCGGCGGCGGTCGGGGATCAGGGCATCGCCGCCGGAACGGCGGCCGACTCCAGCCCGCTCTCGCGGAGATGGTCGGTGAGGATCCGCTCCATCTCCAGCACGGTGATCGGGTGGTGATGGACCTTGGTGTGCGTGGCGGGCACCACCACCTCGCTGGCCACGCCGGGCAGCCGGGCGCTGGCCAGCGGCACCACCTTGTCCCCCGGCCCGCTCACCGGCGAGGTCCAGGCGTCGCCCATGATCGAGTGGCAGGTGACCCAGCAAGGGGGCCGGAGCCGCTCGATGGCCTCGAGCACCGGCGAGCCGGGGCGCAGGATGTCGACCGTCGTGGGGAGCGCGCCCTCGAACTCCGGTCGCAGGGCGCCCGGATTGAGCCGCACCACCTCGCGTTGGAAGGCCACGACCTCGGGCGACTGACGGATCGAGATCGACGCCAGCCGCCCCACCCCGAGCGACGCCAGCTCGCTGCCGCCGTGCGGCGTGGCGATGTACACCACCCGCTTCACGAACGGCAGCGGCTCGAAGAAGTAGGTGCGCGCCATGCGCTCGCGCATGGCGCGCGGGGCCCGGATGCGCTCGAAGGGGACCTGGGCCAGGGAATCCCAGGCGGCGGTGCCCGAATCCACCGCCTGCAGCTTGGCGTGCAGCCCCCCCATGCTGTGGCCCACGAGGACGAGATGGCGCATCGCCGGGTCGGTTCCCCCGGGATCGCAGCGCCGCACCGCGGCGGCCAGCTGGCGGCGCAGCTGCCGCGACGACTCGAAGAACGCCGCGCCGGTCGGATATTGGAAGACCCACGGCTCGAAGCGCCGGTGGAACCAGGGGCGCGTGCGCAGCTCGTTGAGGAGATCGAACCAGGTGCCCTCGTCGCTGGCCAGGCCGTGGATGAAGACCACCGGCACGCGCCCCGGCCGGTGCGGCTCGAGCAGCTCGAGCCGCGGCAGGGTGTCGGTGCGGCCGTACGGGCGGAGGAACCCGCGCACGAAGTCGTCGCGCGGCAACGCCTCGAGCATGTCCAGGAGCGGCGCCGTCAGGTCGGCGGCCAGCAGGGGCCGGGCGGTGCCGATCTCCACCGCGGCGATCTCCATCGGGTCGACGAGGTCGAGGATCGCCGGGGCGTGGTCGCGCGCCAGCGGCCCGGCGAACGACTCGAGGATGTTCTCGTCGAGGGGCATCGTGAAGCGCAGCACCGCGGTGGCGGCGAGCGACTGCCGATCCGGCGCGAGGATCCGCGAGCCGTCCCGGGCCCGGGGCGTGGCGACGCGCACGCTCACCGGGAGCCCGAAGCCGCCGCGCTGGTGGCTCCGGCTCACGCGCCGGTCCTCGGGCGGGCAGCCGGCGACGACGGCCTCGATGGCCTCGGGGCGGATCGGCATCGTGCGCGAGTCGATGGGCACGCACACCGGGCCCCAGGCGGGGCCGACACGGAGGCCGCGGCCGTCGAGGCGGCCATGCGCGGAGGCGGTGCGCAGCAGCCCCTCGAGCGCGTCGGCGTAGGCGGCGGCGGCCTCTCGCAGGATCGCGGGCTCGCCCGGGCAGATCCAGACCGCGTTCCAGGCGGCCTCGGTGGCGGTGAAATAGCCGTCGATCGCCCGGCAGTTGCCCTCCTTCTCGAGGTCGGCCGCCTGCGTGGCGATCTCGCAGGAGCGCTCGAGGTAGCCCAGCGCCTTCTCCAGCGGCGTCGTCTCCGGCGCCGCGGCGGGCAGGGCGAGCGACGTCCGCCGGACGCCGGGCGCCGGCTCGGCGGCCACGGCGCCGGCCCCCGCGATCGCGCAGGCCGCCAGCAGCGCGGCGGCGGCGTGCAGGAGGCGTGGGATCCGCGTCGCTCGCGCCGTCGCTGGCATGCGTCCGTCCCGGCGGCCGGGGCGCGGACACCTTCCGCGCGCTCCCGCCGGAATCCCTATCGGCACCCGCAGGGTCGTCCCCGCAGGCGCACGCCACCGGGACACCGCCGCTCCCGCCGATCCCCCGCCTTCACACGCGCCGGGCTTGCCCCGTCTCCGCGGACGGCCACCTCGCGCCGGCGGCGGCTCGCGCGGTCAGGTGCGGCCGCCGGCCGGTTCCTCGGCGACCAGTTCGAGGTCGGAGGCGAGGTACTTCACCGTCGCCGAGGGTAGGAGATTGAAATAGACCCGGCCGTCGGTGGCCCAGCGCCCCTGGTCCCAGCGATTCTCCTCGTAGAGGAACTCCGCGGTGGCGGCCCGCACCGTCGACACCGCCTCCACCTCCTCCATGCCCCCCCCCGCGATCGCCTCGAAGGAGACGTCGATGGCCACCAGGGCCTTGAGGCTGCCCGTGCGCCGTTCGCGGGCATAGAGGACGTCGTCGTAGAAGCGGATGTCGGACCACCGCAGGCCCCGCGGCTTGCCGCTGGCCGCGGCGCGGTCGAAGAACTTCGCTTCGAGCTGCTCGCGCTGCCGGTGGAAGTCGCGTTGCGCGCGGGAGAGCCGCTCCGCCGCACGGGCCAGCCGGATCGGCCGCAGCGCCAGGGCGGTGGCCACGCCGGCGAGCGCCGCCACGGCCAACGTGCACAGAAACCAGAGCGCCGTTCCCACGCCGCACCTCCCGGAACCACCCGCGACAAGTGTACGCCGCGGGGAAAAACGGTCAAAATCGAATCCTGCCGTCGCCGTCGCCGGCCGATCCCGTTTCCTCCCGATCCCGGTGGGCCCTTGGCCAAGAAGCCCCGCTCCGTCCCCCGCGCCGCCGCAGCCGCGCGCCGCCGGGCGCCCCGCCCCGCCCGCGGGCGTCCCCTGGGTGCGCACCAGTCGGTCGCCGGGGGCTTCGACAAGGCGGTGGAGCGGGCGGTGGAGACCGGCTGCGAGTGCCTGCAGATCTTCACGCGCAACGTCAATCGCTGGGACGCCGCCCCCATCCCCGCCGCCGACGCCGCCCGCTTCCGCGCGGCGGTGGAAGCCGCGGGGCTGGCCTTCGTCGTGGCCCACGACTCCTACCTCATCAACCCCGCCGCGGCCGACGACGCCCTGCGCGGGAAGTCGATCGACGGCCTCGCCCTCGAGCTCGCCCGCGCCGCGGAACTGGGCATTCGCTGGGTGGTCGCCCACCCCGGGGCGGCCGGCTCCCAGGACCGCGCCACCGCGGTGGACCGCGCCGGGCGCGGCATCGCGGCGGCCCTCGCGCGCACCGCCGGCCTCGACGCCGGGATCCTCGTGGAGACGACCGCCGGCCAGGGATCCTGCCTCGGCGACACCTTCGAGGAGGTGGCGGCCATCGTGCGGATCGTCGACGAGGCCGGCTTCGCGGCGCGGGTCGGCGTCTGCCTCGACACCTGCCACGTCTTCGCCGCCGGATACCCCCTCGCCCCCCGGGCCGACTACGAGGCGACGATCGACGCCTTCGACCGCGCCGTGGGGCTGGGCCGTCTGGTGGCGATCCACGCCAACGATTCCAAGAAGCCGCGCGGGTCGCGCGTCGACCGCCACGAGGCGATCGGCGCGGGGTGCATCGGTCCCGAGGCCTTCGCGCTGCTGCTTGCCGACCCGCGGCTAGAGCGCGTGCCGGTGATCCTCGAGACGCCCAAGGAAGGGGACGACGGCAAGGTCGACCCGGAGCAGGACCGGCGCAACCTGGCGGCGCTGCGCAGGGCGGCGGCCCGCTCGCGGCGCTGAACGCCGGGCCGCGTCAGCCCCCTTCCTCCTCCGCCGGGATGTCGCGGCCGTGGGGATCGCCGTCGTCGACGCCGAGGTCCTCCGCGAGGCGTCCGCGGACCGCGGCCCCGAGGTGGTGCTCGATCCATTCGGCCGGCGGATGGAGATGGTCCAGGGGGATGGCGACGTTGCGCCCCAGCCACGCCTCCCAGAGCCGGTGCGACCGCACCACGAGCCGCGCCGCGTCGCGGCCGGCCGCGGTGAGCCGTGCGCCGTCGTCGTGACGCAGCAGTCCCTCCGCCACCAGCCCGGCCCCGGCGAGCCGTTCCACGATCCCCCGCGGCCCGGGCGGCGCCGCACCGGCCTCCTCGGCACGCCACAGCGCGGCCAGACGGTCCTCCCGGGCCACGCGCCACCCCAGCGCCACGCGCGACGCCGCCCGGGCGGCGATCCCGTCGCCCGGTGCCGCCACCGCCGCGGCGACGTAGCCGAGTCCGAGCACCACGGCGATCATCCCGCCGGCGTTGGTGCCCCAGTGCCGCGCGGCGAGGTAGCCGATCGCGCTGGCCGCGACGCCGATGGCCATCGCCAACGGGATCACGCGCGACAGCCGGCGCGTGAGCAATTCGGCGGTGGCCGCCGGCACGGTGAGCAGCGCCACAACGAGGATCGCGCCCACCGCCTCGAATCCGGCCACGGTGGCCAGGCTCGTGGCCGTCAGCAGCCCCAGCGACAGCACGCCCACCGGGATCCCGGCCGCGCGGGCCGCCTCGGCGTCGAAGGCGGCGAAGAGCAGCTCCTTCCAGACAAGCAGCGTGGCCGCGAGGAGGAGCCCCAGCACGGTGGCCGCCGCCACGAGTGCCCGCGGCACCTCGAGCCCCAGGATCGCCACGGTGTCGAAGGGGACGAACTCCAGGATCCCGTAGAGCACGCATCCCGGATCGAGGTCGATCCGCGACGCCAGCGCCGTGACGAGCACCACGCCGATGGCGAAGAGGGTCGTGAAGGCCACGCCGGTGCCGGCGTCCTCCGCGAGCCCCGCGTGCCGGCCGAGCACGTCGGTCAGCCAGGCCGTCACCAGCGCCGCGGCCACCGCCCCGGCGAACACCGCCGGCCCGCCCGGCCTCCCGCCGGCGAGGACGGCGAGCACGATGCCGGGGAGCACCGCGTGGCTGATCGCGTCGCCGAGGAGGCTCATCCTCCGGACGACGAGGAACGACCCGACCAGCGCGAGGCTCGCGGCCACGGTGGCCGCCGTGGCGATCGTCCACAGATGCATCGGTCCGAGGTCGTCCACGGGCCCTCCCTCAGCCTTCCTGCCCGGCCGCGTCGCGCGCCGCGGCGGCCGCGTCGCGGATCGCCTTGAGCCGCGCCGCCGGGATCACCGCCTCGGGCGCCGGCAGGTCGATCGAGAGGTGCCCGCGGGCCTCCTCGCGCGCCTCTTCGAGCACCTCGCCCCAGGCCTCGCGGCGGCGCCGCCGTTCGGCGGCCAGCTCGCGCCCGCGCACGCCCAGGCGGAAGCGCCCCGGCTCCGTGCCGCCCGACGCCTCGATCGCCCCGCCGCGCACCAGCCGCGCCACGGCGCCCCGCATCCCGCCCCCGGGGGCCCGCCGCAGCAGGTCGCCGAGCGTGAACGATCCCGCCTCGCGCTCGAGCTCGAGCGCCCCCTCGAGCGCCCGCCCCTCGGCCCACGCGCGGCGCACGCGGCGCTCCCCCAGGAAGCGCGCGAGCCACCCGCGCCGCGGCGCCACCACCAGCGAGACGCCGAGGATCACCGCCGCCGCGATCACCACCAGCGGCCCCGTGGGCATCCGCGGCACCCACGCGCTCACGGCGACTCCCGCCAGCGCGGCCGCCAGGCCGATCGCGCCGGCCAGCGGCAGGAGGACGCCGACGCGGTCGGTCCATTGCCGCGCCGCCACCGGCGGGATCACCACCAGCGCCGTCACGAGCACCACGCCCGCGGCGGGCAGCCCCACCACCACCATCGCCGCCACGAGGGTCACCAGCGCATAGTCGACGAGCGTCACCGGCCAGCCCGCCGCGGCGGCGAAGGCGGGATCGAAGGCCACGAGCGTCGCCTCCTTGCGGAACGCCGCCACCGCCGCCACCACCGCCGCCGAGAGCCCCCCGAGCAGCGCGGCGTCGGCCGCGGTCAGCCCGGCGGTGTGGCCGAGGAGGAACTGCTCGAGGCCGGCGCTGCCGGGCAGGCCGCGCGATGTGATCCACGACACGAGCGTCACCCCCGCGCCGAACGACACGCCGAGCACCAGCGCCGTGGCGGCGTCGTCGCGCGTGCGGGTCCAGCGGCGGATGAGCACCAGCGCCCCCAGGGCCGCCGCCGCCGCGATCATCGCCCCGGACAGGAGCGTGGGCAGATCGCGCCGGCCGGTGGCGAGGAAGGCCGCGGCCACGCCGACGAGCGTCGCATGGGCGGCGGCGTCGCCGGCCAGCGCCCGGCGGCGCAGCACGGCGAAGCAGCCGGCCACGCCGGCGGCGAAGCCGACGGCGGCGACGCCGCCGGCCACCACGAGGGTGTTGTGGGAGATCGCCACCGCCGCGGCGACCGGGACCAGGGCGGCGGCGGGGAGCGTGGCGCTCACCGCGTCCTCCCCCCTTCGGCGACGGCCCGCCCGATCTCGTCGAGGAGGTCGAGGCGGCCGGAATAGGTGCGGCGCAGATTCTCGGGGGTGAGCACCTCGGCGACGGGGCCGGCGGCGACGAGGCGCATGTCCACCAGCGCCACCTCGTCGAACCAGGCGGCGGCGGTGCGCAGGTCGTGGTGGACCACGGCCACGAGCTTCCCCTCGGCGCGGAGGCCGGCGAGCACGGCGAAGATCTGCTCCTGCGAGCGGGCGTCGACCCCCGCCATCGGCTCGTCGAGGAGGTAGACGTCGGCCTCCTGCGCCAGCGCCCGGGCGAGGAACACGCGCTGCTGCTGGCCGCCCGAGAGCCGGCCGATCTGGCGGTCGGCGACGTCGGCCAGGCCGACCCTCTCGAGGCAGGCGGCGGCCAGTTCCCGCTCGCGCCGCCCCGGCCGCGCGAGCCACCCCAGCCGGCCGTAGGTGCCCATGAGGACGACGTCGGTGACGCTGACGGGGAAATCCCAGTCGACGCTCTCGCGCTGCGGCACGTACCCCACGCGCCCGCGCACCGCTTCCAGCGCCGCGCCGAGGATCCGCACCTCGCCCCCCGCCAGCGGCACCAGGCCCAGCGCCGCCTTGAGGAGCGTGCTCTTGCCGGCGCCGTTGGGGCCGATGATCCCGTACAGGCAGCCGCCGGGAACGGTGAAGTCGACGTTCCACAGCACCGGCCGCCGCCCGTAGGCGACGGTCACGTCGTGGAACTCGATCCCGGCGGGACGCGGCGGCGCGGTCATGGCGGAGCGGGGGCAACGCCCCCGGACGGGGGCGCGATTCCGGCGAGGATGGTTTCCACGTTCTCGAGGATCGCCCCCTCGAGCGTCGCGGCGCCCCCGTCCGGGGGCCCGAGCGAATCGGAGTGGAGTCGGCCGCCGAGGGCCACGGCGTGGCCGCGCGAGGCCGCCCCTTCGCGCAGGGCCGCGACGTTCCTGTCGGACACGCTCGTCTCCACGAACACCGCCGGGATGCGGCGCGTGACGACGAGGTCGACGAGCCGATTGATGTCGCGCAGGCCCGCCTCGGCCTCGGTGCTCGTGCCCTGGATCCCCACCACCTCCACCTCGTAGGCGCGGCCGAAGTAGCGGAAGGCGTCGTGCGCCGTGACGAGCACGCGCCGCTCGGCGGGCACCGTCGCGAGCCGCTCGCGCACCCTCCCGTCGAGGGCCACGAGGCGCTCGGCGTAGTCGCGCGCCCGCTCGCGGTAGGCGGGGGCGCCGTCGGCGTCGATCGCCGCCAGCGCGTCGGCCACCGGGGCCGCACACAGGCTCCACAGCGCGGCGTCGAACCAGACGTGCGGATCCTGGAAGCCGGCGTCGGCCTCGAGCAGCCGCTCCTTCGGCAGCGTGTCGGCCACGGCGAGCACGGGCACCCGCTTGCCGAGCTTGGCCAGCAGATCGGCGAGCCGCCCCTCCAGGTGCAGGCCGGAGGCGATCACCAGATCGGCCCGCGCGAGCCGGTCGGCATCGCGCGGGGTGGCACGGTAGCTGTGGGGATCGATGCCGGGCGCCATCAGGCACTCCACCGCCACCCGATCCCCGCCGACCTGGCGCACGAGATCGGCGACGACGGTGGTGGTGGCGAGGACGCGCGGCCGCTCCGCGGCGGCCGCTCCACGGGCGTGCAGCCCCACCGCCACCGCCGCCATGGCGAGCACGCGGACGACGCTCCGGGCGACGGCGCTTTTTGATGCTTCAAAATTCATCGTTTGACGACTCAAAAACCTCTTCGACAGTGTACCGCCCCGGGCCCGCCCCCCCAACGCCGTGCCGTCGGCGGCGCCGCAATCGGCACAAAACGCCGCGGCGGCGCCGGCGCCGCGCGACCGGCGCGTTGACCGGACCGCCGCCGCGACCTAAGGTCTTGAGGGTCGTCCTCGCGCGGGGGAAGCTAGGGATGGGTGTCCACTCGAGCCCCGGATACTTCAAGCGCTACCGGATGGACGTCGTCCTTCCGGCGGCTCCGGCGCCGCTCCCCGACCTCCCGGCGGGGTATCGGTTCGTCGCCTGGCACGACGGCCTCCTCGACGCCCATGCGCGGACCAAGTTCCGGGCGTTCCGCAGCGAGATCGATGCGGTCGTGTTTCCCTGCCTCGGCGACCTCGAGGGCTGCCGCCGGCTGATGCGCGAAATCCGCGGCAAGGCTGGTTTCCTTCCGGCGGCGAGCTGGCTGGTGGCCCGCGCCAAGCCGGTGCTGGCGGCGCTTGAAGTCGCAGGGGGAAGCCTCGAACCGGGCGGGCGGGCGCCCCTCGAACCGGGCGGGCGGGCGCCCCTTGAACCGGGCGCACGGGCGCCCCTTGAACTGGAGT
>CAISKG010000346.1 GCA_903885855.1 uncultured Planctomycetaceae bacterium | reverse complement strand
GCTCGCCCGCCGCGGCCCGGCGGAGGCCCCGGCCCCGGCCCCGGCACCGGGCCCGCGCCGGCAGCCCGGGGCCGTGATGCGCAGCGGCCCCGGCAGCGCGTCAGGGGGGGGCTCCGGCGGTGGCTCCGGGGGCGCCGTGGGGGGCTCCGCCGGGGATCAGGCTCCGGCCCCTCCCACCGATCCGCTCGACCTGCCACGCATCGACACGAGCGTCGCGCCGAAACGCCGCGGTTCGTCGGCCAAGAAAGCGGCACCGGTCGCGCCCGTACCGGCCGCCGCCGAGGCGGGCGAGGCCCGCCGCGCCCGCGAGACGACGCGCGTGGCCTGGACCGATCTCCAGGTGCTCGGCCTGCCGATCGTGTTCTGGATCCTGTTCCTCGCCGGCATCGTCACCGCGATCGTGCTCGCGGTGGCCTTCCTCCGGACGCGCACCTGACAAGGGCTCAGCCGATGCCCCAATCGCCCCCGGCGAGCCCCGCGAGGGCCGCCCGGTGGGTGAGGTCGATGTTCAGGGGCGTGAGCGTGACGTGGCCGGCGGCCAGCGCCGTGATGTCGGTCTCATGCGCCGACGGGGGAGGGGGGGGCTCGTTCGTCGCCCACCAGTAGGGGCGCCCGCGCGGGTCGACGCGGCGCTCGTAGGCCTCGCCGTACCGCGCGGTGCCCATGGGCACGACGCGCAATTCCGGCCGGCCGCGCAGCGCCGCGGCGGGGATGTTGAGGTTGAAGAGGCTGCCCGCGGGGGGCGAGCGGTGCAGCAGGGCGCCGATCACCCGGCAGGCGAGCCGGGCGGCGGCGTCGTAGTCGGCGTGCTCGTCCCACTCGAGGCTCACCGCGACGCTCGTGATCCCGAAGAAGGACCCCTCGATCGCCGCGGCGACGGTGCCGGAATAGAGGACGTTGATCCCGGCGTTGAGGCCGCTGTTGATGCCGCTGACGACGAGATCGGGGCGCCGCGGGAGAAACTGGGTCACGCCCAGTTTGACCGCGTCGGCCGGGCTCCCGTCCACCGCCCAGCCGCGGCAGCGGTCGCCGTCGTAGACCTGCTTGGCCGTCAGCGGCGTGAGGAAGGTGATCGCATGGCCGACCCCGCTCTGCTCGGTCGCCGGGGCCACCGCCACGACCTCTCCCAGGCCCGCGAGCGCCCGCTCCATGGCCGCCAGGCCGGGGGCGAAGATGCCGTCGTCGTTGGTGAGCAGGGCGAGCACGGTCAGCCTCCTGGCGCGTCGGTCGTCTTCGTCGATCCTACCCGAAGGCTCCCTCGCGACGACCGACGCCGCCCCGTCGCCCCTCCCATCCCCCGTCGGGGTCGCGGGGAACGGCCTTGCGAAGGGGGATTCGCCGCCGCCTTGGAACGCCCCGGGCCGCTCCACCTATACTGTCCGGCTTTTCCGCTCCCGCCCCCCGTCCCGCCCATGAACCAGCCCGCCCCCCGGACGCCCGAGCCGCGCCCCGCGGCCCGTGCCGAGCGGATCGTCGTCGTCGACTTCGGCTCGCAGTACGCCCAGCTCATCGCGCGTCGCGTGCGCGAGCAGCAGGTGTACTGCGAGATCGTGCGCCACGACATCCCCGCGACGCGGATCGCCGAGATCGCCCCCAGCGGCATCATCCTTTCCGGCGGACCGTCGAGCGTGTACGAGGCGGGAGCGCCGCGCTGCGACCCGGCCCTGTTCAACCTCGGCATCCCGGTGCTCGGGATCTGCTACGGCATGCAGCTGGCCTGCGACATCCTCGGGGGGCGCGTGGGCCGGGCCACGGCGCGGGAGTACGGCCGGGCGTCGTGCAGCGTGCAGACCACCGACCCGCTCTTCGACGGCGTCCCGGGCACGACCGACGTGTGGATGAGCCACGGCGATCAGGTCAACGCCGTGTCGTCCGATTTCGTGCCGCTGGCGAGCACCCACACCTGCCCGCTGGCGGCGGTGCGCCACGCCACGCTGCCGGTCTACGGGCTGCAGTTCCATCCCGAGGTGACGCACACTCCGGCCGGCGGCCGGATGCTGGGCAATTTCCTCCGCGAGGTGTGCGGTTGCGCCGGCCGTTGGCGGCTCGAGGACGTCGCCGCGGCCACGATCGAGGACCTGCGCCGCCGCATCGGTGACGACCGGGTGATCTGCGGCCTCTCCGGCGGGGTCGACTCGGCCGTGGTGGCGGCCCTGCTCTCGCGGGCGGTGGGCGACCAGGTGTCGTGCATCCTGGTCGACAACGGTCTCCTGCGGCAGAACGAGGCCGCCGCCGTGATCGAGGAGTTCACCACCCACTTCCGCACGGATCTCCATGTCGTGCCCGCCGCCGACAAGTTCCTGGCGGTGCTCGCCGGCGTCACCGAGCCGCAGGAGAAGCGCCGGCGTATCGGCCGGGCCTTCGTGGAGTGCTTCAGCGACGAGGCTGCCAAGATCGACGGCGCCCGCTTCCTCGCCCAGGGCACGCTCTACCCCGACGTCATCGAGAGCGGGGCGGCCCCCGACGGCCCGGCCGCCACGATCAAGCTCCACCACAACGTCGGCGGGCTCCCCGAGGATCTCCAATTCGAACTGGTGGAGCCGCTCCGCGACCTGTTCAAGGACGAGGTCCGCAGGCTCGGCCTCCAGCTCGGCCTCCCGGAGCGACTGGTGTGGCGCCATCCCTTCCCCGGCCCCGGCCTGGCCGTCCGCTGCCTCGGCGAGGTCACGCGCCCACGCCTCGATCGGCTCCGCGCGGCCGACACGATCGTGCTGGAAGAGCTCGAGCGGGCCGGGCTCATGCGCCGCGTCTCGCAGGCCTTCGCCGTCCTCCTGCCGGTGCAGAGCGTGGGGGTGATGGGCGACGCGCGGACCTACGACGAGGTCCTCGCCGTCCGGGCGGTCGAGACCGAGGACTTCATGACCGCCGATTGGTCCCATCTCCCACATGACGTTCTCGCCAGGATCTCCACCCGCGTGATCAACGAGGTGCGGGGAATCAACCGGGTGGTCTACGACATCTCCTCCAAGCCGCCCGCCACGATCGAGTGGGAGTGAGGCGGGGGTCGCACCGCGCCGTCGCCGGGCCCTATAATCGCCTCCGTCAGGTGGCACTTCCGGACGGAGGGTTTCGGATGCAGATCGCGATCGTCGAGGACGACCCCATCGTGGCCAAGGCGGTCTCCACCGCCATGCGCGAGGCGGGCCACGAATGCACCTGGGTGCCCGATGGCGAGACCGCCATCCGCCAAAACACCCTCCTCTCGAGCGACGTCGTCGTGCTCGATCTGATGCTGCCGAAGATCGGCGGGCTCGACGTGCTCCGCGCGGCCCGGCGCGGCGGGGTGAAGACCCCGGTCATCGTGCTCACGGCGATGGGCGCCGTGCCCCAGAAGCTCGAGGGTTTCGAGGCGGGCGCCGACGACTACCTCGTCAAGCCCTTCGCGATCGACGAACTCCTCGCCCGCATCGAGGCCATCCACCGCCGTTCGGCCAGCCGCCCCGCGATGGAGGTCGAGGCGGGCCCGCTCCAACTCTCGCTGGCCACGAAGCGGGTCACGATCGGCGGCCGTTCGATCGACCTCACGCCGACCGAATTCAGCATCCTGGAACTGCTCGTCCGCTACAACGGCCAGGTGGTGACGCGGAAGATGCTCTGCGAGCACGTGTGGGGATTCGACTGGGAAGGGCCGACGAACGTCATCGAGGTCCACATCAACCGCCTGCGTGGCAAGATCGACCGCGGACGGGGGGAGTCGTTCATCCAGACCGTGCGCGGACGCGGGTATGCGCTCGTCATCGACTGACTCGGGCCCCGCGACGCTCATCCCCTGGGGCACGCTCCGGCTCCGGCTCACGCTCCTCAACACCGCCGGCGCGGCGATCGTGATCGCGCTGCTCCTGCTGGCAGTGCGCGCCGGCGTGCGGGCGGCGCTGTTCCGCACCGCCGACGAGGATCTCCGGGCCGCGGTCCGCGAGACCACCCTGGCGCTCCGCGAGATCGAAGATCTCGGCCTCGTCGTCGACGCGCTGCGGCGGAAGTCGGAGAGCCACGCGGAACGCGACTGGTTCGTGCAGCTGCTCGACGGGGCCGCGTCGACCGTGTGGGCGAGCGACAACTGCCCGGACGCGCTCCGCCGCAGACCGGTCGACGAGACGGTGGTCGAGAAGATCGATCAGGTGGGCGACTTCCGCTGGGCGCGGCGCCGCGTCGGCGACGCCGCCGGCCGGCCGATCTACGTCCGCATCGGGATGTCCACGACCACCATCGACCGCTCCGTGGGCGATCTGCTCCGCTTCCTGATCCCCATCGGCGGCGGATTCCTCCTCCTCACCCCCGCCGCGGGCTACTGGCTCGCGCTCCGCGCCACGCGGCCGATCGCCGACATCCTCGAGACGGCCGGCCGCCTCCAGCCGACGCGGCTCGGCGACCGCCTCCCGACCCGCGACACCGGCGACGAGCTCGACCGCCTCTCCTCCACGATCAACCGGCTCCTCGACGAGGTGGCGGGGTACGTGGATCGGCAGCAGCAGTTCGTGGCCGACGCCGCACACGAGCTGCGCGGCCCGCTCGCGGCGATCCAGAACTCCCTCGAGGTCGCGGGCAACCGGGCCCGATCCCCCGAGGCCTACCAGACGACGATCGAGGACGTCCTCGGCGAGACTCGGCACCTCTCCAAGCTCGCCAACGACCTGCTCCTGCTGGCCGAGATGGGGGAGGCGGACACCCAACTGCCGGCCGACGTCTGCGACCTCGACGACCTCGCCCGGCAGACGGTGAGCATGTTCTCCGGCGTCGCCGAGGAGCACGCGATTTCGCTGGAGATCCGCTCCGTCGGACGGACGGCCGTCAGCGGCGACCGCCAGCGGCTCCGGCAGGTGATCAGCAATCTCATCGACAACGCGATCCGCTTCACGCCCGCCGGGGGCACCATCGTGCTCTCCGTCGCCAACGACTTCCCGCACTCCCAGGCCGTTCTCGCGGTCGCCGACGACGGCCGGGGCATCGCCGCCGACCAGGCCGCGCGGGTCTTCGACCGCTTCTTTCAGGCCGACGACGCGCGCAACCGGGGCGACAGCGCCCGCGGTGGCGGTCTGGGCCTGCCGATCTGCCGTTCGATCGTGGAGCGGCACGGCGGGACCATCGTCGTGACGAGCCCTGGTCCCGGGAAGGGCACCACGGTCACCGTGCGCCTGCCGCTCCGCACGGCGGCATGATCCGGCCCGGGGCTCCCCGGCGGGGGGGCGCCGCACCACACGGGGCAGGATGCGCAGGAAGGGCGACTGAAGGAGGCGTCAGGCTTTGCCCGACCCTCACGGTCGGCGATGGACCTGGCCGATCAGGGAAGGGTTTCCGTCCGGAGTCCCTTGCGTGGCCCACTCCAACTCCCGCCGGACTTTCGCGGCTATCCGCCCGGCCGTCGTGGCGGCGTGGGTCGTCGCCCTGGCGACGCTCTCGGGCACGCCGCGGGCGGCCGGCGGAGACGGCGCTGTGCCGGTTCTCGGCGAGGCCGACTCCCGGGCGGCACTGGGCCTCGAGAGCGTGGCGGCCGGCTTCGGGGATCTCGACGAGGTGACGGAGGCGTTCGACGCCCAGCGCCGCCGCGTCGCGGACCTGGAAGCGCGGTTGGCGGAGCTCGAATCGCGCTCGGCCCCCGCGATCGAAACGATCCCGCCCCCGGAGCCGAAGGCCGCCACGGCCGCAGCGGCCGACGCCGAACCCGACGGCAAGGCAGGGGCGAAGGGAGCCGCGCAGGCCGACGAGGAGCCCGAGGCGCCGCACGAGGTCGGCAGCGACCTCGCCATGCCCTCGACGTGGAACCACGGCTGGCAGGGCGAGACGTTCCAGAAGGATTTCCGCGTCAAGGTCGGGGGCCGACTCCAGATCGACGAGACGGCCTTCTCCAAGGGGGACGGCCCCGCCCAGGCGCCGTCCGAGGGAGGCCTCACCCCCACGCTCCGCAATGCCGTCAACTGGCGCCGCGCCCGCCTCCGCGTCGACGGTCGCATGTACGAGGTCTACGACTGGGTCGGGGAGTTCGACTTCGCCAACCAGCTCAACGCCAACGCCCAGACGCTGCCGACGGAAGCGGGCCTGGGGAACTACGTCGTCCCGACCGAACTGTGGCTGCAGATGCGCGAGGTGCCCTGGGCGGGGATCATCCGGGTCGGCAATCAGAAGGATCCCTTCGGCTTCGAGCACATGACCAGCAGCCGCTGGACCAACTTCATGGAGCGATCCTACGGCCAGGATCTCTACGAGGGCCCCTTCAACAACGGCTTCGTCCCGGCGATCCGGCTCCTCGACACCTCCGACGACGAGCGCATGACCTGGTCGGTGGCCGCCACGAAGAACACGGTCAATCCCTTCGGCTTCATCGCCAACTCCTCCGGCAACGCCGCCGTCGGCAGGATCACCTGGCTCCCTTACTGGGAGGACGACGGCCAGAAGCTCGTCCATCTGGGCGTGAGCGGCCGGACGAGCGAAACCGTCAATGACGAAGTGCGCTTCCGGGCCCGCGGCGATCTCCGCAACGGCCCGCCTGGGCCGCTCAACTCGATCTACATCGACTCCGGCCTGCTCACCGCCCCCTGGATGAACCAGATGGGGCTCGAGTTCGTCGCCAACAACGGGCCCTGGTCGTTCCAGTCGGAGTACTTCGGCTGCTGGCTCTACGACGCCGTCTCCGACACCCGCGCCTTCTCCGGGTCGCCGAGCACCAACCCCAACTACGGCACCGCCGGCTTCCAGCCCCAGGGCGCGCCGGTGGGCACCTACTTCACCAACTCCGGCTACGCCGAGATCCTCTACTTCGTCACCGGCGAATCGAGGGCCTACGACCGCCTCGAGGCCCGCTTCGACCGCCCCGTTCCCCGCAACAACTTCTACATCATCCGCGACGGCGGCGGCCGGGTGCGCCTCAGCGAGGGTGCGATCCAGGTGGGGGCCCGCTACCAGTACGCCGGCCTCTCCGACGGCGTCATCAACGGCGGCACGCTCAACGCCCTGACCCTCGGCGTGAACTGGATGTTCAACCCCAACTCGCGGCTCTATTTCAACTACGACTTCGCCTACCGCGACTTCACCAACAACTTCAATCAGAACGCCAGCGGCTGGATCACCGGGTTCGGCACCCGGCTGGCCTTCGATTTCTGATGCCACCGATCCGTCGGAGCGATGCCATGCCCACGCGCCCGCCCACGTCGGGATCGTTCGCCGTTCTCCTCGCGCTCCTGGCTTCCCGGCCGATGCCGGCGGCGGAGCCCCCCGCGGAGCCGGGCGCTCCCGGCGAGGCCCGCGCCGCGCCGACGGAGGGCTGCGGCCGCCAGGGCTGCACCTCCTGCGGACGCACCATGGCGGTCTGCGTGCCGAAGTGGCAGGACAAGAAGACGAAGCGGCCCGTGCTCTCCCTGCGCTGCGAGCCGCAGTGCGTCCGGCCGTGGGAGCCCTTCTGCCAGGGAGACGGCTGCGAGGAACGGACCACCCCCTGCGGCGAAGTCCGTACGCGCAAACGCCTCTACAAGGCCACCGAGGAGCGCACCGAGCGGGTGCTGACCCACGAGGTCGACATCCGCCCCGCGCCGCCGGCCTGCGCGCCCGGCCCCCCGCCGGCCCCCGCCTGCGGGTGCCTCGGATGCCGCTGCCTCGGCCAGACCGTAGGACGGCTCCTCCACTGGTGAGCACGGCTGCCCGCGGCACCGTCATCCATGCCCCCTTCCACGCCAGAACCTGCGAGAGCGGCGGTCGTCAAGGATGCCCGCCGCCACATCCGGCGGCGGATCACGTGGTCGACGGCCTGCACGCCGCCAGCCGCGGGTGATCCCCTCGGCCGCCGCGGCCCAGCCTGCCCGACCGGCATCCCTTCGCCCGCCTGCCCGACGGGGCGCCCCGGCCGCGGCGGCAGCCTCGACGCAGCCTCCCCCACCCGCATTCCCCGCACGCCCCCTCGGCGGGGCTCCCCGACCCTGACGATTCCTCCCGGGATGCCTTCCGTGAGGATCGTCGCGACGTGGGAAACCCTGCCGGGGAGAGGGGTGGAGGAGCGGTCGCCGCCGCGTCGCCGTGCTGCCGCGCGCTGCTGGCGATCGTGATCGCCTTCCACGTCCCCGTGCGTGCCGCCGACATGCCTCCGACCGACGCCTTCGGGTCGGGCGTCGCCGATGCCCCCGCGCTGCTGCCGCCCGCCGCAGACGGCTCCGCCTGGGAGTCGCGCGTCCGCATCGGCGGCCTCGTGCAGGCCGACACCACCGCCTTCGCCGCGGGGGCCGGGCCGCTCCGACCGATCGACGAGGCGGGACTGGCGCCCGCGCTCTCCGACGCCACGAACTTCCGCCGCGCGCGGCTCCGCCTCGAGGGATCGATGGCCGACCCCTTCGACTGGGCGGCGGAGTACGACTTCGTCAACCAGATCAACGCCTTCAACCAGATCGATCCCCTCTGGCCGAGCCTCGGCCCGCTGCCGGCGCTCACCGACCTCTGGCTCCAGGCGCGCGACGTTCCCCTCCTGGGCACCGTCCGCACCGGCAACCAGAAGGATCCGTTCGGGTTCGAGCACCTCTCCGACTGCCGCACGCTCGACCTCATGGAGCGATCGTTCTGCCAGGACGCCTTCGTGGGACCGTTCAACGACGGCTTCGTGCCCGGCATCCAGGCCGCCGACTCCAGCTCCGACGGCCTCCTCGCCTGGCAGTTCGGCGAGTTCGTCAACACGCAGGCCCCGTTCGGCTACGCCGACTTCGCCGGCGGCAGCATGACGGTGGGCCGGGTGGTGTGGGTGCCGACGTGGGAGGACGAGGGCCGCCGCGCGCTGCACCTGGGCCTCGCCGGGCGCACCTTCCAACCGCGCGACGGGCTCGTGCGCTTCCGCAGCCGAGGCCACCTCTGGAACGGCCCCCCCGGCCCCGACAACGCCATTTACGCCGACTCCGGCGTCCTCGCCGGGGCGTGGCAGAACATGCTGGCCGGCGAGCTCGTCGCCACCGCGGGCCCCTGGGCGGTGCAGGGGGAGTACATGGGTTCCTGGCTCCTCGACGCCGCCACCACCGACATCGGCCCGCTGTCCACCGCCGGCTGGCAGCCGCCCCCCGGCACCCCCGTCGGAACCGTCTTCTATCAGGGCGGCTACCTCCAGGTGAGCCGGTTCCTCACCGGCGAGTCCCGCGCCTACTCGCGCCGCCACCACCTGCTCGTCCGCCCCGCGCCGTCCCGGCGTTTCGCGGTCTCTCCCCGGCTCCCGCGCGGCCCGGGCGCCTGGCAGGCGGTCGCCCGCTGGGACTACCTCTGCCTCTCCGACGGCGAGGTCAACGGCGGCGTCCTCAACGGCATGACCCTGGGCCTCAACTGGCTCCTCACACCCCTGGCCCGCGTCGTGTTCAACTATGACTGCACGTATCGCGACTACCGGAGCACCCCCTGGGCCGACGGGCCGTCGGGCCCCGTGCCCGTCCCGTCCTCCGATGGCAGCGGCGTGATCCACGGCTTCGGCGCCCGCCTGGCCTTCGACTTCTGACCCGCCGGGGTGATCCGATGGCGAACCTTCCCGAACGCTGCGACGCCGGCATCGTCTTCGCGCTGGCCACCGAGGCCGACGCCTTCGCCGCGCGTGTCGAGGGAACGTCGACGCACACCGGCGCCCTCGACTTCCACGAGGGCCTCCTCGGCGGGCGGCGCGTGGCGTGGGTGGTCTGCGGGCCGGGGATGGGTGCCGCGGGGCGTGCGGCCGATCTGCTCGTCGACGGCCACCGGCCCCGCCATCTGGTCTCGGCGGGCTTCGCCGGCGGCCTCGATCCGGCCCTCGCGCGCGGCGCGGCGGTGATGGCGGGCCGGTCGCTGCGGGAAGGATGCCCAGCGCTCGATCTCCTCGCGCCGGCCTGTCCGACGGCCGTCGTGGGGGGGGATCTCGTGACCGTCGACGCCGTCGTCGCCACCGCGGCCGCGAAGCACGCCCTCCGCGCCGCCACCGGCGCCGCGATCGTCGACATGGAGTGCCGCGCCGTCGCCGATCGGGCGACCGCGGCGGGCGTGCCCTGCCTCTCGGTGCGCGTCGTCTCCGACGCGGCCGGCGACGATCTGCCCCCCGACATCCTGCGCCTCGTCACGCCGCAGTCGGCGCTGCGGCGTGCCGGCGCGGCGCTGTCGCTCCTCGGCCGGCGCCCCGCCGCGGCATCGACGCTGTGGCGGCTCTGGGAGAACGCCGTCGTCGACGGCCGCACGCTCGCGGCGGCCCTCGAGGCGACGATCGGCCTGCTCCCCGCGGCGGCCGGGCAGCGCTGACGGCTGATCGCCGCCGCCCGCCCTCAGCCGGTGCGGCCGCCGGCGAGGAGGCGCACGAGCAGCCCACGCCGCAGATCGGGCACCGGCGGCGGCGCCGCCAGGCCGAGCCCGGCGAGCAGGGCCGCAGCCCCCAGCCGACCGCTGCGCACCGCCCCCTCCATCGTCGAAGGCCAGCCGGTGGCGGTCCAATCCCCGGCGAGGGCGAGGTTCGGCACGGCCGTGGCGGCCGGCGGGCGCACCGCATCCACCCCGGGGCGCACCGACAGCACCGCGGTGGGATCGGTCACCACCCGGCTGGCCAGGAGCTCCGCCCCCCGCGCTCCCGGGAACACCTCTCGGAGCTCGCCGACGACGCGCTCGACGAGCGCCGCCCGGTCGCCGCCGAGCAGCCCGCGCGAGGCGCTGATCACCACCTGGCAGTAGCCCTCGCCGGGCGCGCCGGCCTCCGCCTCGGAACGGAACACCCACTGCGACACGCGCCCCACGAGCACCGCGTGGGGCAGATCGACGAACTGCCGGTCGAACCACAGGTGCACCGCCGTGATCGGCGATGCGGCCAGGCGCTCCTCGGCCTCCGGCACGATGTCGGGGGCCAGCCTGGCGGCCGCCCGCCAGGGCACGGCCAGCACCACGCCGTCGCACGCCATCCGGCCCCCGGCGTGCACCACCGCCACCGCCCGCCCCGCGGAGCGCTCGATCTGCGTCACCCCGCAGCCCGTCTCCACCGCCACGCCGCGGCCGCGCAGCCATCCCGCGAGCCGCTCCCCGAAGAGCACCCCGAGCGGATCGATCGGCACATGGAGATCCGCCGCCGCCGGATGCCCGAGGAAGCCGTCGACCGCCACCTTCCGCGCCGCCGCCACGCTCACCAGATCGATCGACTCGCCGAGCGCGCTTTCGAGCACCGGCTGCCAGAACAGCGCGATCACCCGCGGCGGCTGCCCGATGCGCGCAAGCCACGCCGCGGCCGTCTCCTCGCGCTCCGCCCCCCGCGCCCGCGCCAGCCGCACCATCCCCGCCCCCAGCCGGAGGCGCTCCCCCCAGGAGAAATGCCGCATCCCGAAGAGCAGCGGCGCCAGGTGGAGCGGCGCCGGGAGCAGCCGGGTGGGCGTGCAGGCGCTGCGGCGGCCGTCGGGATCGATGAACCACAGCGTGCGGTCGTGGCGCAGGCGGTCGGCGAAGCCCGCCCGCCGCGCCAGCTCGAGGAAATGCGTGCAGCATCCCATCGCCACGTGCTGGCAGGCATCGACGAGCCCGCCACCGCGGGTGTCGTCGAACGAAGCCGCCCGGCCCCCCAGGCGCCGGCGGGCCTCGAGGACCGTCACCGTGCAGCCCGCGTCGGCCAGCGCCGCCGCCGCGGCCAGGCCGGCGAGCCCCCCGCCCACGACGGCGATCGACGGTGCGGCCACGGGGGAGGGGAGGGGGGCCACGGGCACAGCTCCGGGGGGAATCGTCACCATGGCCGGCGGATGCCACGCGGCCCGCCCGCCAGCGACACAAGCGCTCCGGCCGCCAGCAGCGGCTTCGGCGGCGAGACGCGCCGGGTGAAGATCGTCGCCCCGCGGCGGCGCACCTCGTGGAAGATCGTCCGGTAGACGCCGTACATCGCCCGGAAGACGACGCGGCCGTCGGTCGACAGCATCCGGTCCAGGCGCCGCGCCCGCGCGAACCATCCGTCGGCCCGGGCCGCGCCGGCGGCGGCGAGGC
>CAISKG010000345.1 GCA_903885855.1 uncultured Planctomycetaceae bacterium | reverse complement strand
CTGGCCGAACGCCTGGCGGCGCAACTGTCCGGCCTCGCCTGCCACGCCTCCGCGGCCGATGCCGATCCCTTCGCGCCGCTCGGGGCGGGCTCCGGGCCGGCGTGAGCCCGCCACGGGCCGTGGGGGGCGTGGGCGGGCCACGGCGCCCGCGGCCGCGGCTTCAGGGGGCCCTCCGCCCGCGGTCGCACAGGCCGTGCCGGTCGTGCCGGCGCGTTGCCCGCGGTTTTCCCGGCGCTACAATCAACGTCCGCGGCGGCCGCGCCGTCCGCGTCCGGCACCCTGGCAGGCCCCATGATGCAGCCTCCCCTCCGCTCCCCGCCCGGCCGTCGCTTCCTCACCGCGCTGCCGGTCTTCAACGAGGCCCGGCACGTCGAGGGGGTGCTCGACGAGGTGGTGCGCCACGCCGCGGAGGTCCTCGTCGTCGACGACGGCTCGACCGACGGCACGGCCCGGATCCTCGCCGACCGCCTCGAGCGTTCGGGCGATATCCGCGTCGTCCGCCACCCCCAGAACCGCGGCTACGGTGCGGCGCTGGCCACCGCCTTCCGCGAGGCGCTCGCCGGGGGCTTCGACGGCCTGGTGACGATCGACTGCGACGGGCAGCATCAGCCGCGGATGATCCCGGACTTCATCGCCGCGGCGGCCGAGGGCCGGGCCGACATCGTCTCGGGCAGCCGCTACCTGCGGGCCTTCGAGGGGGACAGCCTGCCGCCGGAATCGCGGCGGCGGATCAACGCCACGATCACCGCCGAGATCAACGCCCGCTTCGGCTTCCGGCTCACCGACGCCTTCTGCGGCTTCAAGGCCTACACGCGCCGGGCGCTCGGAGCCCTGCACGTCACCGAGACCGGCTACGCGATGCCGCTGGAGGTGTGGGCGCAGGCGTCGGCGGCGGGGCTCGAGGTGACGGAGGTGCCGGTGCCGCTGCTGTACCTCGACTTGGCGCGGAGTTTCGGGGGCGCACTGGACGACGCCGAGACCCGTCTGGCCTACTACCGCAGCGTCCTCGATCGCGCCGAGGCGGCCGCGCTCGCCGCGGCGACCCGGGACGGCTGATCATCGGGGCGGCCAGCCGTCGGATCCATCCCCCCACGTCGTCCTCCATGGCGCCACAACGGTCCTCCGCCGCGCGCCGCTTCCGCGCGCCCGCCGCCTCGGGGGAGCGGCTCCTCCATCCGCCGCTCGAGCCCACGCCCGCCGCCCCGGCGGACTGCATCGAGACGCTCCTCGACAACAACCGCCTCCTCCGCGCGGCCTTCGGCACGCGCGTGGGGGACCTGCGGCTGTGGGAGCTGGTGGCCGCCACGCGGCGCGAGGTGCTCTCGGTGGCCGCCGAGTACACCTCGCAGTACCGCGACGTCGACCGCCCGCGCGACGTGGCCGACTGGATCGCGCGGCCGATCATCGTCGGCGGCCACCAGCCGGAGCTGTTCCACCCCGGCGTGTGGCTGAAGAACTCGGCCCTCGACGCCTACGCCCGGAAGGTCGGCGGCACGGCGCTCAACCTCGTCGTCGACAGCGACCGCTGCGCGCGCACGGCCGTCGGCGTGCCGGTGGGGACGCCGGCCCGGGCCCGGCTCGAGCCGGTGCCCTTCGACGCGCCCGGCCCCGACATGGCCTGGGAGGAGCGGGGGATCCTCGACGACCACACCTTCTCCGCCTTCGGCGACCGCGCGAGCGATCTGCTGCTGCCGCTGGAGCCGGCGCCGATCGTGCGCCGGTGGTGGCCGCTGGTGATGGAGCGGGCCGCGGAGAGCCACCGCCTCGGCCTCGCCATCGCCCAGGCGCGCCACGCCCTCGAGGCGCGCTACGGCCTGGAGACGCTCGAACTGCCGGTGAGCGAGTTCGTGCGCCTCCCCACCGTGCTCGTCTTCACCGGCTGGCTCCTGGCGCAGGCCCGCGAGCTCCACGAAGCCTACAACGACGCCCTCGCCGCCCACCGCCGCACCTGGGGCGTGCGCGGGCGCGCCCGGCCGATGCCCGACCTCGCCCTCCGCGCCGATGCGGGGGACGGGCCGTGGTTCGAGGTGCCGTGGTGGCTCTGGTCGCGCGACGATCCGCGCAGGCGCCGTGTGTTCGCCAACGTGGCCACGGCCGGCACCCTCGTCCTCTCCGACATGGAGACGCTGCGCGTCGAGCTGCCGGTCACCTCCGACACCTCCCCTTCCCGATGGGTCGACGCCCTGCAGCGCATGGAGACGCACGACATCCGTCTCCGCCCCCGGGCGCTGCTCACCACGCTCCTGGCGCGGCTGCTGGTGGCCGACGTCTTCGTGCACGGCATCGGCGGCGCGGCCTACGACCGGATCACCGACGAGATCGTGCGCCGGCTCACCGGCTGCGACCCGCCGCGGCATGCCGTCGTCAGCGGCACGCTCCGCTATCCGGCCGAGCAGCTCTTTCCCGGCGACGCCCAGCGCGACCCGGTGGCCGAGATGGCCGCGCTCAAGCGGAGCCTCCGCGACATCGAGTACCACCCCGAGCGGCACCTGCCCCCGGTGGAGGAACTGCCGGCGGAGGCGCGGGAGCTCGTGCTCCACAAGCGGCGCTGGATCGACACCTTCCCCACCGCCACCCTGGCCCGGCGCCGCTGCCGCGAGATCCGCGCGGCCAACGATCGCCTCGCCATCCACACCCGCGCCGAGCGGGAATCGCTGCTGGCCCGGGTGGGGCCGCTCGGAGAGCGGATCCGCGCCGCCGAGGTGCTCTGGTCACGGGAACATCCGTGGTGCTTTTTTCCAGAAAAGGCGCTGCGTGGCTTCCTGCTACTTGAGAACGGGTGACGCACCGCCTATCCTTTCGGCCAACGGACTGTCGGGATGGCTCCAGGGAAAGGAGGCGACATGCCAGGGGAAGGCAACAGGCAGGGGGCAGAGCGGTCGGCGCGGCCCCGGGCCCGGATCGTGGCGGCCACCAAGCAGGCCGCATCGGCCCGCCAGCGCGGCGCCGTCAAAGTGGCCGAGAAGGCGACCGTCGGCGCCGGCACGCAGGCCGCGAAGGCGCGGCCGCCCGCGAAGCTCCCTCCGGCCGGCGTGAGCGTCGAATCGATCGAGGTTCGCCCCTCCGGCACCGTCGTCAGCCGCCGCCCGCCGCCCGCCCGACGGCCGCCGATCATCCATCTGCCGGTCCACCCGGTGGTGCCGCGCACCCCCCCCTCGTGGATGCTCGCCGACTGCGACATCGCGCCGGCCCGGGCGGGCGACCAGCACGAGATCCTCCAACTCCTCAGCCCGCTCCCCGCGGCCCCCACCCGCGCGGAGTTCCACGCCGCCGTCGACCATCCCGACCACGATTCCGCCAACCGCCTCGTGGCCCGCATCGCCGGGCGCTTGGTCGGCCACGCCGAGGTGGTGCCGCGGCAGGCGTTCATCGGCGGGGTGACGGTGCCCACCGGCACCCTCGACCGCGTCGCCGTGCTGCCGGAGTGCCGCGGCGCCGGCCACGGCCAGCGCCTGGTGCGCGCCGCGGAGGAGCGGATGCGCCATTTCGGCGCCGCGATCGCCTTCTCGCGCACCCGGATCGCCGCCTCGTTCCACGAGATGGGCTGGGCGGTGCTGGGGCGCGACTGCGCCACGCCGGGCCGCCCGGCGGAGATCCTCGCCCGTCTCCTCGAGCGCGGCCCCGCGTCGGCCCCGCGCGCCGTGGAGGGGATTTCGATGCGCCAGTGGCGCCACGTGGAACTGCCGGCGATCCTGCGCATCTACCGGCAGAACGCCGCCCGCTTCGTCGGCCCGCTCGACCGCAGCGAGCCCTACTCGCGCTGGCTGGTGAGCCGCGGCGCCTTCGACTCGATCCTCGTGGCCCTCGTCGGCCAGGATCGCTACGACCTCCACGAGACGACGGCGCGGATCGTCGGCTACTGCATCCAGTCGGGCAACCGCGTCCTCGAATTGCTCGCCGATCCGGAGTTCCCCGGCCTCGAGCGCGACATCCTCGCGCGGGTCTGCGCCGAGGCGATCGAGAACGACCGCCAGCAGATCATCTACGAGTCGGGCTCGTCCGATCCCCTCCACCGCGCGGTGGCCGGGGAGGAGAGCGTGGTCGGCGTCCACGACCGGATGATCGTCGCCAAGGTGCTCGACCCGCTGCGGGCGATGCAGGCCGCCGCCCCGGCGACGGCCGAGCGCGTGGCCGCCGCCGGCATCCGCGAGACGGTCGAACTGGGCATCGACGCCCCGTCGTTCCGGGGCTCGGTGATCGTCGCCGACGGCAAGGCCTCGGTGCACCCGGGGCGGGTGGGTCGCAGCTGGATGAAGCTCGCCGACGACGAACTCGCCCGTCTGCTGCTGGGGCAGTGCGATCCGGTGGAGGCGGTCGCCCGCGGCACGATGGAACCATCGACGCAGATGGCCCAGAGGCTCGCCGGCATCCTTTTCCCGCGGCTGCCGCTGTGGGCGCCGGTGTGGGACGACGTGCCGGCCTGAGGTCCGGGCCCCCGCGCGCTCACACGATCCTCGCAGGCGCACGCTCCGCTGTCGTGGTGTCCGGTCCGTCCTCCGGAGATCCCGCCATGCCCGCCCCCCGCCTCCCCGCCCGTGCCCTCGTCGCCGGTCTGCTCGCGCTGTGGGGCGCCGCGGCGCGACACCGGCCCGCGCCCGCCGCCGAGCCGGCGCCGGTGAGTCGCGTGCCGGTCGCGGCGGTGCGCCCCACCGATTCCCTGGCGGCGATGCAGTGGATCGCCACGCACACCGGCGCCGCGCCGTGGGGGCGCTGGGGCGACCTCGCGCCCCACTACGTCTCCTGGTCGAACCACTCCAACCGTCTCGTGCCGGTGTACACCTTCGGCGTGGGCCTGGAGGCCGTGGCGGGGCCCCGCAGCGTCTACCGCGACCGCGCGCGCCTCGAGGCGCTCTACGGCCGCCTCCCCGACGACACCCTCAACCCCGCCGCCGAGTACTTCGACCAGACCGACCTCCACACGGTGCAGATGGCGGCCGCGGAGGGGGGCACGAAGCGGATCGTGCTCATGGTCTTCGACGGTCTCGACTGGACCACGACGCGCACCGCCGCGATCGCGCTGTCGGGCCGCGTGGCCTACGACTCCGGCCGCGGCACGGGGCTCGCGTTCCAGGACTACGCCGGCGTGGCGGGCGACTTCGGCTTCTGCTGCACCTCGCCGGCCAACGACGGCACGAAGGTCGACGTCGACGCCCAGGCGCTCAAGAATCCCGGCGGCGAGAAGCCCGGCGGCTACGATCCGTCGCGCGGCGGCGCCACGCCGTGGGACCGGGTCGCCCGCCCCGACTACCTCGTGGGGCACGATCGCGACCGCCCCCACGCCGTGGTCGATTCCGCCGCGTCGGCCACCGCCTTCTGCGCGGGCAGGAAGACCTACAACGACGCCATCAACGTCGACCCGGCGGGCGAGCACCTCGAGCCGATCGCCCGCACGCTGCAGCGGCGCGGCTGGTCGGTGGGCGCGGTGACCAGCGTGCCGATCCCCCACGCCACCCCGGCCTGCGCCTACGCCAACAACGTCAGCCGCGACGACTACCAGGACATCACCCGCGACATGGTGGGGACGCGCTCCGTGGCCCACCGCACCGAGCCGCTGCCGGGAATGGACGTGGTCATCGGGTGCGGCTTCGGCGTCGGCGACGAGGACGACCGCGACGACCAGGGGGCCAACTACGAGCCGCCGCTGAAGTACGCCGCCGTCTCCACGCTGCGCGCCATCGACGCCCGCTCCGGGGGCCGCTACGAGATGGCCCTGCGCACGCCCGGCCGGCGGGGCGCGGAGGTGCTGGCGGAGGGGGTGCGGGCGGCCATCGCCGCGGATCGCCGCCTCTTCGGCTGGTTCGGCACCGCCGCGGGCAACCTCCCCTTCGCCACCGCCGACGGCGGCTTCGATCCGGTGATGGTCTCCGACGAGGGGCGGGCCCGCCTGGTGGCCCTCGGCGAGCAGTCGGGGCTGGGGCTCAAGTACAGCCAGCCGATCGCCTACACGCGCGCCGACATCGAGGAGAACCCGACGCTGGCGGAGATGGCGGTGGCGGCCCTCGACGTCCTCGAGGCACGCGGGAAGCCCTTCTGGCTGATGGTCGAGGCGGGGGACGTCGACTGGGCCAGCCACGGCAACGACATCGACGCCTGCATCGGGGCCGTCGCCTCCGGCGACGCCGCCTTCCGGGCGGTCGCCGCCTGGATCGAGGCCCACGGCGGCTGGGAGGACACCGCCGTGATCGTGACCAGCGACCACGGCCACATGTTCGTGCTCGAGCGGCCCGAGGCCTTCGCCCGCTGACGTCCGCTCACCCCGCGCCGCGGCTTCCGGCGAGCCACGCGTCGGCCCATGCCCGCACCCCGTCGACGCCCTTCTTGTGGCAGAAGTCGCCGAGCGTCTCGCCGGGCTTCCGCTCGGCCTTGTAGCAGGCGAGCACGGCGGTGATCTCCCCGGCGAGCTGCTCGAAGGGAACCACGTCCTTGTAGTGCTCGTTGAGGCGGTCGCCGAGGAGCCGGCCGCCGAGGAAGATCGTGTACTTCCCCGCCGTCCGCCCCACGATGCCGATGTCGGCGTTGTAGGGGCGGGCGCAGGCGTTCGGGCAGCCGGTCATGCGGAGCGTGAAGGCCTCCTTCTCGAGGCCCAGCTTCGCCACCTCCGGCTCGAGCCGGTCGATCAAGCCCGGCAGCACGCGTTCGCTCTCGGCCACCGCCAGACCGCAGGTGGGCAGCGCCACGCAGGCCATGCTCCAGCGCCGGATCGTCGAGATCTCCTCGGAGGTCTTCACGCCGTGGCCGTGGAGGATCTCGGCGATCCGCTCCCGATCGCCGGCGGCCAGATCGGTGAACAGCAGGCTCTGGTGGGCCGTGATCCGCACGCCGGGCTGCACGTCGCGGAGAATCCGCCGCAGCGCCGTCTTCAGGCGGAAGCCGCCGGTGTCGTGGACGCGGCCGTTCTCGACGTTGAGGCCGTAGAAGTGGCGGCCATCCCCCTGGGCGTGCCAGCCGATGTGGTCGTCGAAGCCGTGGACGTCGGCCGGATGGCAGGGGGCCAGTGGCTTGCCGAAGTACTCCTCCACCTTGGCGCGGAAGTTCTCCAGGCCCATGGTGTGGATCGTGTACTTGAGCCGCGCCACCTTGCGGTCGGAGCGGTTGCCGTAGTCGCGCTGCACCTTCACGATCGCCTCGGCGATCCCCAGCACGTCCTCCGGCGGCACGAACCCGAGCCGCTTGGCGAGCGCCGGGAAGGTCTTGGCGGCGCTCGGCGTCACCCCCATGCCGCCACCGGCCAGCACGTTGTAGCCGAGGATCCTTCCCCCCTCGTGGACGACGATGAAGCCGAGGTCGTTGGCGTAGACGTCGACGCAGTTGTCCTCGGGGAGCGCGAAGGCCGTCTTGAATTTCCGCGGCAGGTAGGTGGGGCCGTAGATCGGCTCGATCGTCTCCGGGCCGCCGGCCACCCGCTCCTTCTCGCCGGTCTCGGGGTCGGTGAGCCAGATCTCGTAGTAGGCGCGGGTGCGGGGGGCGAGGTGCACGGCCAGCTCGTCGAGCTTCGCCTGCATCTGCTCCCGGACGGTGTCGCCGCGGATCGGCGCGGGGCAGCACATGATGTTGCGCTCGACGTCGCCGCAGGCGGCGAGGGTCGTCATGTGGTTGTCGTGCACCTGCCGCATGAAGGCCTTGAGATCCCCCTTCACCACGCCGTGGTGCTGGATCGTCTGCCGCGTCGTGAGCCGGATCGTGCCGTTGCCCAGTTCGTCCCCCATGTCGATGGCGGAGAGGAGCTGCTCGGCGGTGAGCTTCCCCCCCGGCACGCAGGTGCGGATCATGAAGCTGATCTCGCGGACGCTCTTGGCCCCCTCGCGGCTCTTCCGCTGCTCGCGGTCGTCCTGCTGGTAGGTGCCGTGGTTCTTGAGGAGCTGGATGCTCCCCTTGCCGAAGCCCGCCGCGCCGTCGGCGAGTTCCCGGGCGATGTCGCCGCGCAGGTAGTCGCTCGAGGTCTTGAAGCCCTCGACCGCGCTCGGCTTGGGGGCGTCGTCGGGCTTGTGGTCGTCGCTCATGGTCGCTCGTGATGCAGGGGGGCGGGGGACGGACCGGCGGACGGCCCGCGATCGCGGCCGCGCGGCCGCGGCGAGAGGGGCCGCAGGGGAAGGATAGTCCTTCGGCCCGCCGGCCGACATCCCGCCGCGGCGGCCCGGCGGGGGCGATCGCCTGCCTCTCGACTTTCCTCCCCCCATCCGGGACGATGCTGAGGCTTCCGGCGCTGCCGCGCTCCGGAACGCCCGATCCCCCGAGCGCGGCCCCGGCGGGAGGCTCCGAGCCGATGGGACATCTCGCCTTCTTCCTCCTGGTGGGCGCGACCTGCCTGCTCTGGAGCGCGGCCTGCACCGCGGCGGCCGCCCGGGTCCGCATCCCCTGGGTGCGGTCGCTGATCGTGGCGCTGGGCATGGCGGTGCCCCTCATCGGGCTCCTCCCCTGGCTCGCCGGCGCCCGCTGGCTGGCCTTCGTGGTGCGCGTCGAGCCGAACTGGTTCGCCCCCACCGTGTCGCTCGTCATCGCCGCGGTGGTGGGGGGGGTGTGGATCTCGCGCGCGGGGATGGCCTCGGCGACCTCCTCCTCCTCGGCGCCGATCGCGGCCCGCTGGCCGCTGGTGGGCCTCGCGGCCCTCACGGTGCTCGCCCACGCCTGCGCCATCGGCACGCTGCTGATCCTCGACAACGCCGTGGCCGCCGAGGCCCGCGCGATGCGCGTCGAGGCGGCCACGATGATGCAGTCGGCCCTGCCCACGAGCGTGCCCGACGCCGACACGGCGGCCCGGCTCCACGGCCAGGCCTCGGCCGCGATCTCGGCCGACGCCTCGCTCAAGTCGTCCGACGGGCCGCTCTTCACCCGCCGCTCCGGGCGCCGCCCGGCGTCGGCGGACCAGCGCCGCCCCCCCCTGCGGCCCGAGACGGTGGCGCTGATCACGCGCCACGCCGCGACGCTGGAGACGATCCGCCGTGCCGCCGACATCGACGGCTGCCGCTTCCGTCGCGACTGGACCAGGCCCCACGTCGAGATGCTGATCCCCGAGCTGACGATGCTGCGCATCGAGTCGCGCCTCCTGGCGGTGGCCGCCGAGCACGAGGCGGTCGAGGGACGCTTCCCCGAGGCCTTCGCCGATCTGGCCCGCGTGGTGCGCATCGGCCGCCACGCCTCCTCCGAGCCGCTGCTGGTGGCGCAGGTGGTCGGCTGGATGATCGAGGCCGACGCGCTCGACATCCTCATGCAGCTCCTCCCCGAGCTCGGTCCCGAGGACGCCGCCTTCCTCGACGATCCGGCGATCCGCGATCTCGTCGCCGCGCCGCCGACGCTCGCCCACAGCCTCGTCGGCGAGGAGGCCTTCGGGCTGGCGACCCTCGCCGACTTCGCCGACGGGCGCCGGGGCTTCGAGGGCCTGGGCGATCTGATCGGCGACCCCGGGTTCTCGCCGGTGTCGTCGAAAGGCGCGTTCGCGCCGCTGGCGGGCTGGCTCTCGACGCTCTTCCGCGTGTTCCTCCTCCCCGCCGACATCGCCGGATTCCGCGCCGAATTCGACCAGTACCGGCGCCTCGCCGCGGCGGTCGAGGAGCAGCCCTCCGGCTGGCCGAGCCTCGATCGCCGTCTCGACGAGATCCGGGAGGCGTCGGACTCCGGCCGCCGCCACGGCCTCGTGTCGCGCATCCTCCTCCGCGACGTGCGCGACGCGTTCCAGACCCAGGTGCGCGTCGACGCCCTCCACCGCGCCGCGACGGTGCTCGTGGCCGCCCATCGGCATCGCCTGGCCACCGGAGCCCTCCCGGAATCGATCGAAGCGCTCGTGCCGGCGCGTCTCCCGCGCGTTCCGCTCGACCCCTTCACGAGGACGTCGCTGCTGCAGTGGCGCTCCTCGCCGGAGGGGATCGTCGTCTGGTCGGTCGGCCCCGACGGCCTCGATCAGGGGGGCCCTCCGCAGCCGCCGGCGGCTCCCGCGGACGGCGGCGAATCGGGCGGCCGCCGGGGCCCGGGCGGCCCGGAAGGCGGCCCCGATCCGCGCCGCGGCACGCCGCCGCCGGTGCCGCAGGAGGAGCTCAGCGACGACGTCTACATGCGCACCCGCGCCGCCCTGGCGACCGCCGGGGACGCCGACGGCGCCGGCGAAACGGGGTCGCCGTGACGGCGGCCGCCGTCAGCGCGCCGACATGAGATAGGCCAGGAGATCGGCCATGCCGCGGGCGTCGATCGACTTCTCGAAGCCCTCGGGCATCAGCGATCGCTTGGTGTTGGTGAGGCTCTCGAGGTCGTCCCGGGGGATCGTCACCTCGTCCCCCTCGGCCGTCCGCAGCGTGACGCTCCCCTCCGACTGCGCGGCGACCACGCCGGTGACGACGCGGCCGTCGGCGGTCACCGCGGCGTGGGCCAGGTAGGCCGGCAGGACCTCGCGGTTGGGATCGAGCACGGCCAGGAGCATCGCCTCGGCGCCGCGGGCCTGCACGGCGGCCAGTGCCGGCCCGGTCTCGCGCCCCTCCCCCTCGACGCGGTGGCAGGCCATGCAGTGCTTGCGGAACAGCCCGCGCCCCTGCTCGCGATCCCCGTCCTGCGGCAGGCTCGCCCGGTAGGAGGCGACGAGCGCCTCCCGGTCGGCCGGGGGAGGCGGCCCGAGGGCCTCGATCGCCCGCGCGACGACGGCGGCGTCGGGGAAGGCCCACAGCGCCGCGGCCGTCTGCCGCTCCAGATCGGCCGCGGGCAGGGCGCCGGAGACGATGGCGTCGAGAAGCAGCCCCGCGCCGGCCGCGTCACGCGAGAGCGCCGCGGCCGCCGCGCCGCGCCCCTACGGCGAGAGGCCGGGGATCGCAGCCACGAGCGCCGCGCCGGCG
>CAISKG010000344.1 GCA_903885855.1 uncultured Planctomycetaceae bacterium | reverse complement strand
GGCCCGCCGCGGGTCGCAGGCGCCGGGCAACGGCCGGTCGCGCGACACCGGCCGCGCCCGGCGTGCGAGGGCGCGCAGGACGATCGCGGCCCCCTGCTCGGCGAGGCTGCGGCAGGTGGTGAGCTTGCCCCCCACGATCGACCAGGCCGGCAGCGGCGCGGCCGGCAGCGGCACGAGCATGTGGCGCCGGGTGACGCCGGCGGCGGACCGCCCCGTCGTGGCGGGCAGCGGGCGCACGCCGCAGTAGTGCTCGACGACGGTCCCCGCGCCGGGGGCCGTGTCGGGGAAGAGCGCGGCCACCGCGGCGAGCAGGTAGTCGACCTCCCCCGGCTCCGCCCGGGCCGACGCGGGATCGCCGGCGAAGGGAATGTCGGTGGTGCCGACGAGCACGAGCCGGGGGCCGAAGGGCAGCACGAACACCGGCCGGCCGTCGGCGGCCTCGGCGTAGATGCCGCGCGTCCGCAGCGCCGCGCGGAGCGGCGGATGGTCGATGACCAGATGGCTCCCCTTGGTGCCGCCGATGAGCGGCCGGGGGGCCGCGCCCGGAAGGAGGGCGCCGTTGGTGCGGTCCACCCAGGCGCCGGTGGCGTTGACCAGCGCCCGCGGCGCGAACGACTCCTCGGCCTCCCCGGCGCCGGCGGCGAGGCGGAGGCGTCCGTCCTCCCCCAGCCGTGCCGTGCGGCGCGTGGCGACGCGGAAGAAGAGCCCGCGCTCGGCCGCGGCCGCCGCCGCGTCGACGAGCAACTCCACCGTGAACCGCTCCGGGAGGGCCATCCGCGCGTCGGCGTAGAGCGCCGCGAGCGGAAAGGCCCGCGCATCCACCTGCGGCAGCCCCGCGCCGCCGGCACGCACGATCCGGTGCCGCGGCCAGGCCGACCCGATCGCCAGCAGGTCGTAGAGCGCGAGCCCCATCCGCACCACCAGCGCTCCGCGGCCGCGTGCGGAGGCCCAGCGGCGGGCCAGACCGTCGAGCCCCACCAGCCGGGCCGCGGCCGAACGCAGCCCCCCCAGCCGTCCCCGCAGCGGCACGTAGAACCCCAGCGGCTCCACCAGGTGCGGGGCCAGGCGCACCAGCCGCTCCCGCTCGAGGAGGCTCTCGCGCACGAGCCCCACCTCGCCGTACTCCAGATACCGCAGGCCGCCGTGCACGAGGCGCGTCGACCAGCGCGTCGTGCCGAAGGCGACGTCGGAGGCGTCGACGACGAGCACCGAGGCGCCGTTGAGGACCAACTCGCGCGCCAGCGCCGCGCCGTTGATGCCGGCGCCGAGGATCACGACGTCGGGGCCGGTGCCGTCTGCCGGCGTCGTGGCGGGCGCATCGGCCATCGCTATCCCCTCCGGCCCGCTCCGCGCGGGCGCCTCCGACCGCCCGTCACTATACTGCCAGGGCGACCGTCGGAGGGGCCGATCGGATGCGGGCACGCGGCAGGGAGCGGACCATGGCCTCGACGAGCCGCCGACGGCCGAGCATCGCCGGGGCGGCACGCCGCGGGGCGCCGCTGGCGGCGCTCTTGGTGACGCTGCTCGTATCGCTGGTCACGCTCGTGGCGGCGTCGGCCGCGGCCGAAGGCCCGGCGCCCGCGACCGTGAGCGTGGCCTGGCAGGGGCTGCCGCTGCGGACCGCCTGCGCGGGGCTCACGCCGCTCGTCGGCCGGCCGGTGGTGCTCGACCGGCGCGTCGATCCCGACACGCCGGTGTCGCTCGACCTGCGCGCGGTCCCGGTCGCGGAGGCCCTGGAACGCCTCTGTGCCGCCACCGGCACCGGATGCGCGGTGCTGCCCACCACGATCCGGGTCGTGCCGCGCGGGATGGCCGCCGGGGTCGTCGCCGAGGAACGGCGGCGCCGCGCGGACATCGACGCGCTGCCGCCGGCCTCCCGGGCCGTCGCCCGCCGGGACGCCGCCTGGTCGTGGGCCGACGGCGACACGCCGCGCGCGCTC
>CAISKG010000343.1 GCA_903885855.1 uncultured Planctomycetaceae bacterium | reverse complement strand
GGCAACCTTGGCTACCCCGCAGCCGCGACGGACAGCGCGTCAGATGGCGGCAGCGGCGGTTTCGCCGGTGCGGATCCGGATGACGTCGGCGAGGTTCGTTACGAAGATCTTGCCGTCGCCGACCTGGCCGGTGCGGGCGGTGGTGCGGATGACGTCGATCACCTGCTGGGCCTCGGCGTCGGCGACGGCGACCTCGATCTTCACCTTGGGGAGGAAATCGACGGAATACTCGGCGCCGCGGTAGGTCTCCGTGTGGCCCTTCTGGCGGCCGAAGCCGCGGACCTCGGTGACCGTCATGCCGCGCACGCCCGCGGCGTTGAGGGCATCCTTGACCTCTTCGAGCTTGAAGTGGCGGATGATGGCCTCGATCTTCTTCATGGCTGGGCTTTCCGGCGGAGGGGGGGCGGGCGACCCTGCGGGGGGCGATCCAAGTGTACGCCCCCGGGGAGCGGCGCACGATCCTCCGGGGCCACGGCCGCATCGGGGGTGGCCGACAGGGCCCGCCGCGGGGCCCCCGCCGCCCTCTGGTACATTCGCGGAACGGGCCCCGGCGCCGCCCCCACGGTGCGGCAGGCGGCGGGAGGCCCGGTCCCGATCCACCCGGAGTTCCCGCTTCCATGCCGATCGATCCCTACGCCGCGTGTCCGGGAGGAACGGGCAAGAAGATCAAGTTTTGCTGCACCGACCTCGTGGGAGAGCTCGAGCAGCTCGACCGGCTCCTCGAGGGGGAGCAGGTGACGGCGGGGCTGGAGCAGGTCGAACGCCAACTGGCCAAGACCCCCGGCCGGGCGTGTCTGATGGCGCTGCGCACGAAGCTGCAGCTGGCGACCCGGCGCTTCACCGAGGCCGAGGCCGGCGCGGCGGAGTTCCTCGCCGCCTTCCCCGCCAATCCCCTGGCGCTGGGGCAGGCCGCGGTCACCGAGGCAGTCGCCGGGAGGGTCCAGGAGGCGGCGGGGATGTTCGACAAGGCCCGCGAGGCCGCCGGGAAGGAGGCGGGCGCGGAGCTCGAGCGGATCGCGGCCACGCTCGTGCAGGTGGCGGCGCAGACGGGGCACAGCGGCTTCGCCCAGGGGATCGTGGAGTGGCTCTCCGAGGCGGGGCTGGGGTCGGCCGAGGATCGTCAGATGCTCGCATCGGTGGTCGGCTCGGCCGGGGTTCCGGCCGCGCTGCGGCCGCGGGTGGGCTGGGAGCCCTGCCCCGCCGATGCCCCCTGGCGGTTCGAGTTCGAGGTCGGCCTCAAGGCGGCGTCGGAATGGCGTCTCGGCAAGGCCCTGACGACCTTCCGCAGCCTCAAGAAAGTCGCCGCCGACAGCCCGGAGCTTTTCGCGAACCTGGCCCGGGCCTGCGAGCTGCTCGCGCTTCCCTTCGAGGCTGCGGAGGCGTGGTCGACCGTGGCCCGCCTGCGCGCGGCCGACCATGACGCGGCGGTCGAGGCGACCGGCCGGGCGATGGCGCTCGAGACGGAGGCCGACGCCGACCGCTCGCCGACGATCCACTTCGTCCGCACCGCCGGCGTCATCCCGGCCGCGGAGGCCACCGGCGACGGCCTCGACCTTCTCGACGACCGCTTCCGCAAGGACGGCCGCTTCGAGACGGCGCCCTTCGACCGCTCGGAGTGGGTGTCGCGCGGGGCCGCCCCCCCCCCGATCGGCGTGGCGCGTGTACGACGCGCCGGCCGCGTCGGATCCGCCGGGGCGTCTGCTGGCGTCGGTGCTGGTCTTCGGGCGGCAGACCGACCGCGAGGCGGAGATCGTGGTCCAGGGCTTCGAGCCCGACGTCGTCGCGGCCGGGGCGATCGTGGCCGAGGTCGTGCCGGTCGCCTTCGAGCGGCTCGCCGACAACGCCCGGCTGCCCGTGGTCACCCCCACCTTGTGGCTCCTGTCGACGCAGTTCCGCGCCGTGCCGCCGCAGCCGCCCGCGGGGGGCACGCCGGCCGGCCAGCCGGGCCCGATCGATCTGGTCCTCGAACGTCAGCGGCGGGAGCTGTGGCGCCGCTTCGAGGCCCTGTGGCCCGATACGCCCCTCCCGGAGCTGCTCGGCAAGTCGCCACGCGAGGCGCTCTCCGATGCCGACGGCCGCCGGCGGGTGGAGGCGCTGATCGTGGAGGGGGAGGCCGCCGGCCGGGGCCCGGCCGCGTCGGCGGGCTGGGGGAGGATGCGCGCCATCCTCGGCCTGCCCCCCGAGACGCCCGTCGTCGCGCCCCATCCGGTGGACGAGGTGCCGCCGATGCGCTGGCACCGCGTCGAGACGGCCGGGCTCGAGTCGGGCGAGCTGCGGGCGCTGTTCCTGGTGGCCGCCGACGCGGGCTTCGATCTGGCGGCGGAACGCGCCGCGCAGGCGCTGCTGGCCCGGCAGGATCCGGCCCCGGAGGATCGCTACGAGGCGCTGGCCTTCCTCGAGGAGCGTGCCGACGGGACGGTGCGGAAGCTCGAGCTCCTCGCCGAGATGCGGTCCATCGCCGCAGCGATGAAGGCCGGCGACGGCATGCTCGACGTCCTCGAGCTCCGGCTGCGGCTGCAGCGCGGCGATCAGGCCGACGTGATGCGGCTCCTGGACCACCTGCGCCGCGAACACGGCCGCGACGCCCGGATCATGGAGGCCGTCGCCGGGGTGCTGATGGAGGCGGGGATCGATCTGCCCGGACTGGCGGCCGCGCGGGCCGGGGGGGCGTCGGGCGGTCCGTCCGCGGGCGGCCCGTCGGTCGGCGGCATGCCGGGGGCGCCGGGGGCGACCGCTCCTGCCGCCGGCGGCCTGTGGACGCCGGGAGGGGGCCAGCCGGCCGCGCCGCAGGGTGAGAAGAAGACCATCTGGACCCCCGGCGACTGACATGGATCGTGACCGTCGGGCCGCCGTGTGCGATGCCGAAGATGCCGCCATGGCACGCGCGCTCGATCTGGCGCGGCGCGGCGTGGGCCGCGTCGAGCCCAATCCGGCGGTGGGCGCGGTCGTTCTCGCCGCCGACGGGCGGATCGTGGGCGAGGGATGGCACGCGTCGTTCGGCGGGCCGCACGCCGAAGCCGTGGCCCTGGCGGCCGCCGGGGCCGCCGCGCGCGGCGCCACGCTCGTGGTGACGCTCGAGCCCTGCTGCCACCACGGCAAGACGCCCCCCTGCACCGAAGCCGTGATCGCGGCGGGGATCGCGCGGGTGGTGGTGGCCTCGTCCGATCCCTATCCCGAGGTCGCCGGCCGCGGGCTCGCGCGGCTGCGCGCCGCGGGGATCGACGTGGTCGAGGGGCCGCGCGCCGCCGAGGCCGAGCGGCTCACGGCGCCGTTTCGCCGGCTCGTCGTCGCCGGCCGGCCGTGGGTGACCGCCAAGTGGGCGATGAGCCTCGACGGGAGGATCGCCACGAGCGCCGGCGACGCGCGGTGGATCTCCGGGGAGGCGTCGCGTGCGATGGTGCACGCCCTGCGCGGCAGGATGGACGCGATCCTGGTTGGTATCGGCACCGTGCTGGCCGACGATCCGCTCCTCACGGCCCGCCCGGCCGGCCCCCGGGTGGCGCTGCGGATCGTGGCCGACTCGCTGGCCCGACTGCCCCTCGGGAGCCGTCTGGTGCGCACCGCCCGCGCGGTGCCGCTGCTGGTGGCCGTGGGGCCTTCGGCCCCGGCCGACCGGGTGGCGGCCCTCGAGGCGGCCGGATGCGAGGTGTGGCGCGGGCCGCAGGCCGACGCCGCGGAGCGGCTCGGGGCGCTCGTCGCTCATCTCGGCGGGCGCCGGATCACGAATCTCCTCGCCGAGGGGGGCACCGGGCTCTTCGGGACGCTCCTCGACGCCGGCCTCGTGGACGAGGTGTGGGCCTTCGTGGCGCCGCTGCTCCTCGGCGGCGTCGCCGCGCCGGCCGTGATCGGCGGCCGGGGCGCACCGCGGATCGCCACGGCCCCCCGGCTCGCGGTCGAGGACGTCACGCGGGTCGGCGACGATCTGCTCGTCCGGGGGCTCGTCGCCGCCGGAGCGGACGTCACTGCGGCGGCGGAGCGGGGGGCGTGAGCCCCTGGAAGACGAGCAGCTCGCGGACGACCGCCTCCACCTCGGCCTGACGGGCCGTCGCCTCGGCCTGGGCGGTGGCGACGACCGCGGCGGCCGCTTCGACCCCCTTGGCGGATTCGGCGAGCGGCCCGTCCATCTCCGCCACGGCGGCGGTCAGGGCCGGCATCTCGGTCTGGCGCCGTTCCATCGTCGCGAGCACCTCGGAGGCCGATTTTTCCCATGCGGCCCGTTCCGTGGCCATGCCGTCGAGCGCCTCGCGCATGCCCTTCATCTGCGTGCCCTTGGCGACGAGGGTGTCGGCGAGGAGTTTGTGGGCGGCGGCGAGTTCGGGGTCGGCCGGGGCGATGTCGAGGGCTGCCTTGGCCTGGGCGGCCGCCTGCTCCAGCATGGCCGAGGCCTTCTGGAGGGTGTCGATCGAGGCCTGGCCGGAGGCGAGTTCCTGCTGCCGCGCGGCGATCCGATCGAGCAGCGCGGCGTGCTCGGCGCGGGCTGCGGCGACGGCGGCGGTGAGTTCCTCGACCGCCGCGGCCCGTTTGGCACGTTCCGCCTCCACCTTGCCGCGGGCCTCGGCGGCCACCGCGGCCTGGTCGCGGGCCTCGGCCACCTTCGCCTCGGCGCCGCGGACGACCTCCTCGCGGGCCGCGATCGCCGCCTGGAACTCGGCGTAGCGTTGGAGGAAGGCCGTCTCCCCCTGCCAGCGGGCGAGGTCGGCCTTGGCCGCCTCGAGCCGGGCCGTGACGTCGGCCACGGCGGTGGCGGCGGTCGCGGCGGCGGCGCGGGCGGCCTCGAGGTCGGCCGTCATGCCGGCGACCTTCGCCGTCATGGCGTCGGCACCCGTCTTCGCCTGGTCGCGCTGGGCGGTGGTGTCGGCGATCTTCTTCTCCCCCTCGGCGATCCGCGCGGCGGTCTGGGAGAGATCGGCCTCGCGGGCGGCGATCGCCTCGCGCTGGAGGCGGAGCTTGTCGGCGTATTCCGCCATCGCCTTCTTGGCCGCCTCGTCGGCCGGATTCACGGCCACCGCGGCCAGGGCCTGGGCGTGCCCCTCCACGATCGGCACCAGGTCGCGGGCGGCGGCGACGGCCGCCTCGGTGGCGGCTGCGTGGGCGGCGGCGGCGGCGCCACGCTCCGCGCCGGCTCCCTCGAGCGCCTTCTCCATCTCCGCGAGGCGCGTGTCGGCGGCGGCCTTCTCCTGCATCGCCCCGTCGAAGGCCTGCTGCGCGGCGGCCATCTTCCCGGCGGCGTCGTTGGCCGCGGTCTGGGCCGGCTCGACGGCCCCGGCCCGCTCCGCCACCGCCTTCTCGGCGGCGGCGATCCGCAGCGCGATCGGCTCCGGATTGGCCGACAGGTCACCCGTCCGGGCGCCGTCGGTCGCCTTCCAGACGCGGATCTCGCCGGTCCAATCGCCGCAGATCACGGAGTCGGTCTCGTCGCAGAACGACACCGCCAGGCCGAGATCGGCGCACGCGTCGAATGCCCGCTGCTGGTTGCCGTCCTGGGCCCAGAGCTTCGGCTGCTTGTCGCGGCCGATGCTCACGATCCGCCCGTCGCGGGTGAATTCCAGCGCCGCCACGCCGCCGGCGTGGGCGTTCCAGCTCTTCACCTGGCCGCCGTTCTCCATCTCCCAGAGGCGGATCGTGCCGTCCTCGCTGCCGGTGGCGAGGAGATTCGAGTCGGCCCGCCAGGAGACGGCGGTGATCGCGGCGGTGTGCCCGGCGAGCGTGAGGTAGTCGCGGCCGCTCGTCGATTCCCACACCATCACGCCGCCGTTGCGGTCGCCCGTGGCCAGCAGGACGCCGTCCGGGCTGAAGGAGGCGGCCGTCACCCAGTCGGTGTGCTTCTTCATCTCGTGAAGCCGCTCGCCCGTCTCGGTGGCGTACACGCGGACGACCTTCTGGGGGCCGCCGAGGACCACGTAGCGGTGATCGGGGGAGATGTCGGCCGCGAGGACGGCGTCGAGTTCGTCGCCGATCTCCATCACGCGGCGACCGCTGTCGACGCTCCACACCACCACCTTGCCGCTGGCCCCGCCCCGCCCGCCCCCGGCCAGGACGAGGCTCCCGGAGCGGCTGAACTGCAGCACGTGCGGCCGCCCCTCGGGGAAGGGGAGCACGCCGGCGAGTTGGCGGGTGTCGGTGCGGTAGAGCAGGACCTGCTTCTGGCCGCAGACCGCCGCCAACGGGGCCCAGGGGCTGGTGGCGATCGACGTGCAGGCGTTGGTCGTGCGGGTGTGGACGACCGGCTCGAGGGGCAGCCGTGCCGGGAGGGGCACGACCGCCGGGCGCTCCGTGGGGGAGGCGTCCATCGTGAGGTTGAATTTCTTCTTCTTGGGCGCCGCCGCCTTGCTCCCCTTGTTCTCGAGGATGCCCCCGTCGATCCAGCGCTTCAGCACCGCCCGCTCCTCCTCGGGGATCGGCGGCGAGTCGGGGGGCATCTTCGGCTCGTCCTCCTGGGTGACGAGCCGGTAGAGGTAGCTGGCCGAGGCGTCGCCCGGCTCGATCACACCCCCCGATCCGCCGCCGGCCATGAGACCGGTGTAGGTGGTGATGTCGAGGCCGCCCGCCTTCTTGTCCGGATTGTGGCAGGTGCCGCAGCGTTGCCGGAGCACCGGGAGGACGTTGTCGTCGAAGGTGACCGCGTCCTGCGCCGTCGCGGCGGCGGGCAGCAGGAGCAGGAGCGACAGGGCGGCGAGGGTTCGCTGGCGTTGGCTCATGACGGATGGGGCCCCGCGGGGGGCGGAGGGGGGATCAGTGGTTGAAGACGAACTCGCGCGAGTTGAGGATCGCCCAGAAGCCGTCCTCGAGGGCCTGGAGCGGGTCGGCGTCCTCCTTGACGATCGCCAGGAGCCCCGCCTTCTCCTTCTCCGTCGGCAGGCGCGACAGGCTCCGTCGATAGATTTCGTCGATGATCGCCTCGGGGGGGGTGCCGGCGTCGAGGAGCCGCTTCACCAGGCCCCCCTGCTGGATCTTGCCCTGCACCGTCTCGCCGTTGAGGAGGTGGAGCGCCTGGGAGAGGTTCGGCTCCATCTTCACCTCGCAGGAGCAGACCGTGCCGCGCGTGGCCCGGCCGAAGGTGGTGAGGAAGTAGGTCGAGGTGTTGCCGTCGGCGATCTGCACCGCGCGGGCGCCCAGCGGCAGGCCGGAGAACTTGTTCTTCGTCTCGGTGACGCCCGTCACCATGTCGAGCAGCACCTCCGCCCGCACGCGCCGCAGGAGGGCGTGGGAGAAGTTGCGCTCGTCGGTGGCGTTGGTGTCGTTGGTCTTCGTCGACAGCTGGTAGGTGCGCGACGTGCAGATGTCGCGGACGAGCGTCTTGAAGTCGTACTTCGACGCCACGAAGCGGCGCGAGAGCTCCTCGAGGAGCTCCTTGTTCACCGGCGGGTTGCTGATGCGCACGTCGTCGACCGGGTTGATCAGGCCGGGGCCGAAGAAGTGGGCCCAGACGATGTTGACGAGATTCTGCGAGAAGAAGGCGTTCTCCGGCCCGGTGAGCCAGGCGGCCATCACCTCGCGGCGGTCGCGCCCCGCCATGTCGGGCGAGTCGCCGCCGAGGAACTTCGGCGCGATGACGCGCGAGCCCACCGGATGGCGCACGTCGCCGCCGCCGGAATTGAAGACGATCGTCTCACGCGGGTCTTCCCCCTGCTTGCGCCCGATCTGGGCGAAGAAGTTGGCGAAGCCGTAGTAGTCGTCCATCGTCCAGCGGTCGAAGGGATGGTTGTGGCACTGGGCGCACTGGATCCGCATCCCCATGAACACCTGGGCGACGTTCTCCGCCACCTTCAGGGTGTCGGTCTCGTTCTGGTAGTAGTTCGTGGCGGCGCTGGAGAAGGTGCCCCCGCGGGCCGAGAGCAGGTCGCGCACCATCTGGTCGATCGGCACGTTGCTCTGGATCTGCTGCTGCAGCCAGTTGTAGTAGAGGAGCATCGCCTTGTAGCTGATCTGCTGCGAGGTGCGGATCATGAGCAGCTCCGACCACTTCATGACCCACATCTCGACGAACTCCTTCCGCTCCAGAAGCGCGTCGACGAGGTTCGCGCGCTTCGCCGGATCGGTGCTGGCGACGAACGACTGCAACTCGTCGGAGGTGGGGAGGGTGCCGCAGATGTCGAGGCTCACGCGGCGGATGAACTCCTCGTCGCTGCACAGTTCCGAGGGGTTGATGCGCAGCTTGAGGAGCTTGGCGTTGACGAAGGCGTCGACGTAGTTGTTGGCCGGCGGATTCGCCCACTGGAAGACGAGCCCCTTGGGGAGCACGATGACGTGCGAGCCGACGGTGTGCGTGTCGTAGCGCGCCATCACGAAGGCCTCGCCGCGGTTCTGGGCGGTGATCGTGCCGTCCTGGGTGATCGTGGCGGAGTTGTCGTTGTTGCTCGAGAACACCGCCAGGTCGGTGACGTCGCGGTCGGTGCCGTCGGCGTACTTCGCCCGGACGATGAATCGCTGCGTGGCCCCCTGGCCGTCGAGCACGGCCGTGGGCGGGTCGATCTCCACCTTCACGACCGCCGGCACGGGCCCCGGGTCGTTGGCCGCCCCGGCCTCGAGCCAGCGCAGGAGCGTGGCGTGGTAGGGGTCGCCCTTCTTGATCTTCGCCCCCCCGCTGTGCGGGACGGCGCCGGTGGCCTTCTCCATGAGCAGGCTCTCCTCCGCCAGCGCCAGATTGAGGCGCCGGCCCGAGAGCTCGCGCGTGAGGCGGTGGTGGTCGCCGTCGGGGTCGAAGCCGAAGAGCGAGATGCGGAAGCCGTCCTTGCCCCGCGCCGCCCCGTGGCAGCTGCCGGTGTTGCAGCCGGCCCGCATGAAGACCGGCATCACGTCGAGCTTGAAGCTCACCGGCGGATCCTCGGCGACCCGCTCCACATGGACGGGGACCACGAGCGACTGCCCGCCGATCGCCACGCGCAGGGAGGTGTCGCCGTCGACCAGCGGCCGCACGCGCCCCTCCTCGAAGGCCGCACGCTCGGGATGCTCGACGCTGACGACCGCCTCGGCGGTGACGTCGCGCGTGAGGCCGTCCGGGGAGGTGGCCTGCACGATCACGCGCTGCCGGTCGCGCGCGGTGGAAAGATGAATCGAGGTCGGGTAGACGGCGAAGGTTTCCGCGGGGGCCGGCGCCGGCGCAGCGGCCGCCGGGGCGGCGGGCGCGGCGGGTTCCGACGCGGCGGGCGCGGCGGGTTCCGACGCGGCGGGCG
>CAISKG010000342.1 GCA_903885855.1 uncultured Planctomycetaceae bacterium | reverse complement strand
CGCCGACGGCATCGCCGCCGCAGCCGCGGAGGTGGAGGCGATCGCGGCGGGCGCGTGAGGCGCGGGAGGATCACTCGGCGTGCCGCCGCGTCGTCACTGGTCCTCGACGCGCTCGAAGACCGCCAGCGTGCGGCCGCTGCCGGCGGGGCAGGAGAAGTCGGCGGGCCGCGGGCGTCCCGCCTCGGCGATGCAGAGCCGGCGCGTCGTGTCGGTGAGCTCGTAGATGCCGTAGGTCTCGCGGCCGGCGTCGTTGCCGCGCGTGATCTTGAAGTCGATCGTCTTCGGGGTCACGGTGGGGTCGATGGTGCTCGTTCCCTCGGCCACCTCCGCGCCGTCCACGAGCACCGTCCATTCGCCGTCGCGGCCGTTCTCGATGCGGATCTTCGCCACGTCACCGGCGGGGATCGCCGTGCCGTTGATCTCGATCGACACCGCCTTCCAGGTGCCCTCGATGGCGAGGTGATCCTTGCGGATGGCCTCTTGCTTGGCGTCGTCGGCGGCGGGGGCCTGGGGCCGGGCCACGGCGGAGATCGCCACCACCAGCAGCGGGAGGAGAAGCACCGCGGTCAGCGTCGCAGGGCGGGGCATGGGGGCACCTCGAGAGGGGCGGGAAAGGGGGGGAAGGGACCGGCCCGGCAGACTACCCCCGCCGTCGGGGCCCCCTCAATCCCGCCGGGAGGCAGCGGGGAACGGGGGCGAGGGGAAGGCCGCCGGGGCGTTCGCAGCGCCGGCGGGGGCCCGGAGGGAAAAAGAAAAGGGCCCGTGGTTGGGGAAACCACGGGCCCGAAGCGGCTATCGAGGTGAGGGTCTTTGGGGGGGAACAGCCGCTGACGAGATCCTGGTGTTCGGTGGGGCGGGGGGGCACCGTGCCTCGCCCCGACATCAGCACTATACCCGGCGGGGCCGGAAAAGTCGAACGGGCATTCCAAACGCGTGTTTCCCGGCCTCGGGCGGGGTCCGGGCGGGTGGACAGGGCCGCCGGTCGGGGGGCCGCGGCGGGCCTGCCGCGTCGCCGCCCGGTCGGCCTGCCGATACATTTGGTCGCTGCCGTCCGCCGCGTCCGACCCGCGCCGCGGCCTTTCCCCCGCCGACCCGGAGTGCCCCAATGCCCGCCCGCCCCGTCGATCCCTTTTCCGCCCGAGGCACGTTCGAGACCGGGGCCGGCCCGGCCACGCTCTACCGCCTGCGGGCCCTCGACGACGCCGGCATCACCGACACCTCCCGGCTTCCCTATTCGATCCGCACGATCCTCGAGGCGCTGCTGCGGACCTGCGACGACTACGAGGTCACCGAGGCCGACGTCCGGGCGCTGGCCACGTGGAACGCGGCCCGCCCCGCGGAGACGGAGATCCCCTTCAAGCCGGCCCGCGTGGTCCTCCAGGACTTCACCGGCGTCCCCTGCGTCGTCGACCTGGCGGCCATGCGCGCGGCCATGCGGCGCCTCGGCGGCGACCCGCGGAAGATCAATCCCCTGGTGCCGGTCGACCTGGTCATCGACCACTCCGTCCAGGTCGACCACTTCGGCACCGCGCGGTCGCTCGAGGAGAACGTGGAGATCGAGTTCGAGCGCAACGCCGAGCGCTACGCCTTCCTGCGCTGGGGCCAGCAGGCCTTCCGTGATTTCCGCGTCGTGCCGCCGGCGGTGGGGATCGTGCACCAGGTGAACCTCGAATACCTCGCGGGCTGCGTGTTCCTGCGCGACGATCCGGCCGCGACCGGCGCGCGACGCCTCCCGGTGGCGGTGCCCGACACGCTCGTGGGCACCGACAGCCACACCACGATGATCAACGGCCTCGGCGTCGTCGGCTGGGGCGTGGGGGGCATCGAGGCCGAGGCGGTGATGCTCGGGCAGGCGCTGTCGCTCCTGCTGCCGGAAGTGGTCGGCTTCGAGCTGCGTGGCGAGCTGCCCTCCGGCGCCACCGCCACCGATCTGGTGCTCACCGTGACGGCGATCCTGCGGCGCGCCGGCGTGGTGGGGAAGTTCGTCGAGTTCTTCGGGCCGGGGCTCGAGCGCATGTCGCTCGCCGACCGGGCCACGATCGCCAACATGGCTCCCGAATACGGGGCCACGATGGGCTTCTTCCCCGTCGACGCCGAGACGCTCGCCTACCTGCGGCTCACGGGCCGGTCGGCGGCCCAGGTGGAGCTCGTGGAGCGGTACACCAAGGAGCAGGGCTTGTTCCGCACCGCGGAGAGCCCCACGCCGCAGTTCAGCGCGCTGTTGTCACTCGATCTGGCGACGGTCGAGCCCTGCCTGGCCGGTCCGAAGCGGCCGCAGGACCGCGTGGCGCTCGGGGCCGTGCGGCGCACCTTCCGCGAGGCGCTCTCCGCCCCCACCGCGCAGCGTGGCTTCGCGCTCGAAGGGGAGGCCCTCGAGCGCCGCGCCGGCGTCGCCACCGGCGCGACGAGCGAGCCGATCGGCCACGGCGCGGTCGTGATCGCGGCCATCACCAGCTGCACCAACACGAGCAATCCCAGCGTGATGGTGGCCGCGGGGCTCGTGGCGCGCAAGGCCGTGGCGCGGGGCCTGTCGGTGAAGCCGTGGGTCAAGACGAGCCTCGCGCCGGGATCGCGCGTGGTCACCGACTACCTCGAGAAGTCGGGCCTGGCGGCCGACCTCGACGCCCTCGGGTTCCAGACCGTGGGCTACGGCTGCACCACCTGCATCGGCAACTCGGGGCCGCTGCCCGAGGCCGTGGCCCGAGCGGTGCAGGAGGGGGATCTGGTCGCCGCCGCCGTCCTCTCGGGAAACCGCAACTTCGAGGGGCGCGTCAATCCGCTGGTGAAGGCCAACTGGCTCGCCAGCCCGCCGCTGGTGGTGGCCTACGCCCTGGCGGGCACGACCGACATCGACCTCGACACCGATCCGATCGGCACCGGCTCCGACGGCCGGCCGGTGTACCTCCGCGACATCTGGCCGACCCCGGAGGAGGTGCGGCGCACGGTGGCGGAATCGGTGCAGCCGGGGCAGTTCCAGGCCCGCTACGACCGGGTGTGGGAGTCGAACCCGCGCTGGAACGCCGTGCCCACCAGTGCCGGCGAGCTCTACGACTGGGACGCCGCGAGCACCTACATCCAGGAGCCGCCGTTCCTGGCCGAGGTGTCGCGCGAGGCCACGCCCCCGCGCAGCGTCGAGGGGGCACGCGTGCTCCTGGCGCTCGGCGACAGCGTGACGACCGACCACATCTCGCCGGCCGGGAGCATCGCCAAGTCGAGCCCCGCCGGCCGCTACCTCGTGGAGCACGGCGTGGCCCCGGCCGATTTCAACAGCTACGGTGCGCGGCGCGGCAACGACCGCGTCATGACGCGCGGCACGTTCGCGAACATCCGCATCCGCAATCTGCTCGTGCCCGGCACCGAGGGGGGCGTGACGCGGCTCCTCCCCGGCAGCGAGGTGATGCCGGTCTACGATGCCGCGATGCGCTACGCCGCCTCGGGCACGCCCCTGGTGATCCTCGCCGGCACGGAATACGGCACCGGCAGCTCGCGCGACTGGGCCGCCAAGGGGACGATGCTCCTCGGCGTCCGGGCGGTGCTGGCCGCGAGCTTCGAACGCATCCATCGCTCGAACCTCGTCGGCATGGGCGTGCTGCCGCTGGTGCTGCCGCAGTCGTGGCAGGAACTGGGCCTGACGGGGGAGGAGCTCTTCGACATCCCCTTCGAGGGGCTCGCCCCGCGCGCGACGGTGGTCGTGCGGGCCACGCGCCCCGACGGCACGCGCCTCGAGATCCCCTGCCTGGTGCGGATCGACACCCCCGTCGAGCTCGATCAGTTCCGCGCGGGGGGCATCCTGCCCTTCGTGCTCCGCAAGCTCCTCGCGGGCTGAGCGACGGCCGGCGGGGGCCCGTACGGCCCCCCGGACCGCTCCCGCCGGAACGACCGGCAGCCTCTCCGCCACGGGCAGTGTCTTCCATGCCGCGGTTTCTCCCGGGCACGGCGCGGGCCCGCCGCGCGCGCCCGCGTGGCCCAGGCGCCGGTGGGGGCAGGCGGATCGGCGCTGGTGCGGTAGAGTGCGGCTCTCCGTGAGGCGGTCACGGCTGGGCGCGCGTGGGAGACGCGTCGTCCACGGACGTCGGGGGGAGCCCGGCGTGCAGGGATGCGGCGCGGCCGCCCGCGCGAGCGAGGTGACTGGTGGAACGGGAGACCAGGATCGGCACGGGGCCCGGGGCCCGCGCGGTGCCGGGGACGACGGCGGTGGAACCGTTCGTCCGGTCGCGGTCGCGCTCGGCGATCGCCAGGCTCGTGCACGACGAACTCTCGCGCGCCCGGGGCCGGGCCCGCGGCGTGCCGCTCTCCGACCGGATCACGCTCCGTGAGGCGGGGATCGACGAGGGGGCCTTCCTCGACGCCGTGGCGCGGATCGAGGCCCGCTACGAGATGCGCTTCCACGACGAGTGGCTCGTCGACATCCGCACCTGCGGCGATCTCGTCGAGTGCATCGCCACGCACATGGTCGACGACGGCGATCCCGAGACGGCCCCCGAGGCGGAGCGGCCCGTGCCGGAGCCACGTCCTGCGCCGGAGCCACGGCCCGCGCCGGCGTTACGGCCCGCGCCGGCGTACCGCCGGCCCGCCGGCCCGCCGCCGGGCGAGGATCCGTTTCCCGAGGTGGGGGTGCTCGAGGAGCGGCTCCGCCGCCTCGACGACGCCGGCCTCGTCAATCCCTTCCTCCGTGCCAGCCAGGGGGTGCGCGGCCGCACGTCGCGCATCGGCGGCCGTGAGTGCGTCAGTTTCACGAGCTTCGATTACCTCGGCCTCGCCGGCCACCCGGACGTCAAGCGGGCCGCGAAGGAGGCGATCGAGCGCTTCGGGTGCAGCGCGTCGGCGAGCCGGATGGTGGGG
>CAISKG010000341.1 GCA_903885855.1 uncultured Planctomycetaceae bacterium | reverse complement strand
GGCACGCCCGTCGACCCCTGCCTGGTCAGCGTGTCGGAAGACCTGATGTGGCCGTCCGGCGACGATCTCGATCTGGTGCCCGGCGCCGCCTCCGCACCGGTCGGCGACGCGTCGATCGGGCAGGTGGAGCAGGCCTCGCCCGCCGGCCTGCCGGAGGCGCTGCGGCGGATGATCCGGGAGGCGCTGGCGCTGGCGGCGCCGCGGTCGGGGCGGATCGCCGACGTGCCGGCGGCGATGGTGGCGCTGCTCGTCGCGGAGGTGCGGAAGGTGCTCCAGGCACTCGGGGCCGAAGGGGTGGCCGGCGTACCCCTCCTCCCCGGGCTGCTGGCGGCCCTCGAGCGCGATCCCGCCGACCGCGACGCGCTCGGGGCGGTGCTCGAGGCGCTCGCCGACGCGGCCGATCCGGCCGAGCGCTGGTGGCGGCCCGCGCCGGCCGCGCACGCCGGGCCCTGACTGCCCCTGGACGACGTCCTCCATGACCGCACCGGCAGCATGGCGGCCGACGTGGCTGTCCACGCACGACACCGCAGCAAAAGCCGGGGTTTTTCAGGGGTGCTCGCCGCCGTATCCAGCGGCGGGTCACGTGGTCCACAGCCTGCGAAGCGCCCCCGCGCGGGCGGGGGCGGGGGCGGCCTCACTCCGCCGCGGCCTTCGCCTCGGCCGGCTTCTCGAGGACGTCGAGCCCCTTCCGCGAGACGTCGAGATCGTCGGTGTCCTTGCCGCCGCTGAAGGCGGCCAGGAAGAAGCCCCCCTCGGTCTTGCGGTAGGCCCCGCCGCGGTAGCCGAGCTCGCCGTGGAGCGGCGGCCGCACCTGGCTGCCGCTGTCCTGGAGCGTGTCGGCCATCTCGGCGAGCTTGCAGTAGGCGATCGCCAGCACGTTGGCGTTGCCCAGCACGATCGCGTCCACGGCCTTCATCTGCGACGTCCAGGCGCGCGTCGTGTCGCCCGGCACGAAGGCCACCACGGCCACCCCCTTCATGCCGCGCGCCTCGGCCTCCTTGATCATCGTCTCGAGCGCCCGCGGCGCCGCGGCCTGGAAGCGCGCCGTGGGAGCGTCGGCCGCCGCGGCGCCCTCCTGGGCCGTCGCCGCCGCGCCCGACAGCGCGATCCCCACCGCCCAGCCGCCGATCGCCGCCACCGCCAACCGCCGCACGTTCGCCGAGTTCATGGAGGGCTCCTGCTCCGGGTGCCGGAGGGTTGTCCGGGTGCCCCGGGGAGCGGAGTCCCTGATCCGCTCGCTGCCGGGGTCGGGCCACACTCTACACGCTCCCCTGCCGAGGGGCGCCGGTCAGGCGGGGGAGCGGGGCGGCTCTCGAGCGGCGGCGGCGTCCACGAGGTCCGCGAGGTCGGCGATCGACAGCCCGGCTTCCTGGACGAGCCGCTGCAGGTCGACCGAGGTGTAGAGGTCGAGGCGGCGGGTGAGGGCGGAGCGGTGGTATTTCACCGTCCGTTCGGCGAGCCCGTAGGCCTCCGCCATCTCCCGGTTCTGCATCCCCTTCACCACCCCGAGCAGCATCTGCAGCTCACGTTCGCTGAGCTGCGCGATCTTGTTTCGCGCCTCGGCGGCCCGCATCCGCTCCGACCGCTCGCGGGCGTCGCGGTCGATCGCCCGGTCGATCGCGGCCCGGAGATCCTCGGCGCTCGCGCGCTTGGTGAGAAAATCCTCGGCGCCGCCGCGCATCGCGCGCACGGTCGTGGGGATGTCCCCCTTGCCGGTCACGAACACCACCGGCAGCGGGTGGGGCGATCTCGCCAGCGATTCCTGGAGATCGAAGCCGTCGCGCTCGGGCATCTGCAGGTCGGCGAGCACGCAGCCCGGCTTCTCGGGATCGGGCCGATCGAGAAATCGGTCCACTGAAGCATGGGTGGCCACGGTGTAGCCATGGCCGCGCAGGCGCCGGGCCATGCTGCGCAGGAAAGACTCGTCGTCGTCGACGACGTGGACGATCGGGGGCATGCCGGATCTCCTCACTCCCTCCACACGGGCACGCGCAGGCTCACCGTGAGCCCGCGGCCCGGTTCGTTCTCCAGCCGGAGGGTGCCGTCGTGCTGCTCGGCGATCGCCCGCACGATCGGCAGCCCCATGCCGAGCCCGTCGCTCTTCGTCGACTGGAACGGCTCCAGAACCTGCTCCAGCATAGGATCGGCGATACCGCCCCCGTTGTCGATCACCGCGAGTTCCACCGAATCCCGCTCACGGCGGGCCCGGATGCTGATCGCTCCCGGCTGCTGGCGGCCGCCCGCGGTGGCCCGGATCGCGTCGGCCGAGTTGCCAACGAGGTTGAGCAGCGCCTGCTGAAGGAGCACCTCGTCGCCCGCCACCAGGGGCAGCTCGGGGTCGCACGTCACGCCGACCTCGACCCGCTCCGCCCCGAGCCTCGGCCCGGCGAGCGACAACACCGCCCTGAGCAGCGCCGGAACGTCGACCGGCCCCGGCGAGAATCGCTGGCGGCGCACCATGAAGCGGATGCGGTCGAGCACCACGCCGGCCCGGGCGTCGTCGGCGGCGATGTCGGCCAGGATCGCCCGCAGCTCGGCGGCATTCTCGGATCGGTCGTCGCGGAGGAGGAGGGTGGCCGCCTCGACGTTGTTGAGGATCGCGCCGAGCGGCTGCCCGAGTTCGTGGGCCAACGAGGCGGCGAACTGGCCGAGCATCGACACCCGCCCCGCATGGGTGATCTGGTCGCGCTGCTCGCTCACCAGCCGCTCCGCCCTACGGCGGAGCCGCGACTGCGCCAACAGCGCCGCGATCAGCGCGGTCTCGACGGCCACCAGCGCCGCGCCGGCGAGGATCTGCCAGCGGTAGCGGCTCCAGAGCGTGGGCTCCCTGTTGATCACCACGCAGTCCGGCGGCAGACGGGAGTCGGGAATCCCGAAGCGTGCGAGCAGGGGGCCGTCGACGCGGCACACCGGCGCGACGTCGATCGAGGCGAACGGCGCGCCGTCGGGCGTCGCGGCGGCCAGCCGGCCGGCCGCCACACCGATCGCGTGCGTGTCGAAGCACACCCCCCCGACGGCGCCGCGGCCCACGTAGGTGTCGAGCATGCCGAAGAACGGCAGGTTCGACTCCGCCGCCAGCGACCGGAGCACCTCCGCCGGGAAGGAGGCCCGACCGCGCTCGCCGCGCCAGTACCCGGCATAGATGACGGCCGTGCCGGCGGGCTCGTCGCGCAGCCGCACGAGGAGCTCCTCGACGGGCAGGTCGAGGATCGGCTCGTACTCGAGGCCCGCGGCGAGGACGGCGTCGCGGACCCGTGCCATCTGGCTCGAGGTGAACGTGGCGTGGTGGGCGGTCTCGCCGATGAACACCACGCGCGACGTGAGCGGCAGCAGGCGGCGGACGAGCGCCACGGTGTCGGCCTCCGTCGGCAGGATCCTCACCGCGCCGTCGTTCGGATCGCCCGGTCGATCGGATCGGTCGGGCTCCTCGCTGACGCGCTCCACGGCGATGATCCGCCCCCGTGGAGCGAGGCGATCGCGGTCGGCGACGACGATGTCGCGCGTCACGACGGTCGTGGGCACGAGGACGTCGAAGGGGCGATCCCGGTATTTCTCGACGAGCCACGCGGCGGCCGTATCGGCATCCCCGCCGACGCGACCGAGACGGGCCATGTCGAGGTTCTCGACGAACACCTCCCGCTGCCCGCCCCCCTCGGCGTAGCCCGCGCGGAATCCCTCCATGAATTGCACGAAGGCCGGGCGTGTCTGCCCCTGCTCGTCGAACACGAGGATCCGGCCGCCCGGCCCCGCGGGCCCGGGGGCGTCGGGGGCGCCGCCGGCCACCACGCCGGCGAGGGGCGCGACGACCGCGAGCGCGACGGCGATCGCGCCCCGCCCGACGCACGATCGGACGCCCTTCACCGGAAATTCCACGCTCGGCCTCCGCTCGGGGGAAGACCGCCGCGGCGGCCATGGTCCCGTCTGCACCACCCAAGCCTAGCAAGCCGCCGAACGGGATACCGGCCGACTCGGGACGCCGCCCGGCAGGGGCCAGCGTCGTCGGTCAGAGGTCGAACGGCCCGGGCACGCTCGGCGAAGGATCGTGCACGGGCCGATCGCCGGAGACCGTGGCGTCGGGACGACCGCCCGCGACGCGGGCTCCGAAGAGGTGAAAGAGCGCCGGCGTCACGATCTGGTCGAGGAGCGTGGAGCCGAGCATCCCGCCGAACACCACCACGGTGAGCGGGTAGAGGATCTCCTTGCCGGGTTGACCGGCCCCGAAGAGGAGCGGGAGGAGGCCGAAGAACGAGGTGAAGGCGGTCATCAGCACCGGCGCCAGCCGCTCGAGGCTCCCGCGGATCACCATCGCCTCGCCGAAGGGCTCCCCCTCCTCCTCCATGAGGTGGATGTAGTGGGAGATCATCATGATGCCGTTGCGGCTCACGATGCCGACGAGCGTGATGAACCCCACCCAGTGGGCCACCGAGAGCTTCGTGGCCGAGGCCCAGACGCGCGGCCATTCCCACACGCTCGCCGCGGCCAGCGCCTCGGACGTCGGCTGGTTGACGATCAGCAGCGCCACCACCGACCCCAGCGCCGCCAGGGGCACGTTGGCGAGCACCTGCAGCGCCGCCCGCCACGATCCCAGCGCCCGGCAGAGCAGGAGGAAGACCCCCGCCACCGCGGCCGACCCGAGCAGGAGGAGCCGCAGCGTGGCCTCGGCCTGGGCCTCGAACTGCCCGCCGAGATCGACCGCGTAGCCCCCCTCGAGCCCTCGGAGGCGCTCCCGAACCGGCTCGAGCGCCCCCTCGACGTCGCGCACCACGCCGGAGAGGTCGCGGCCGGCGACGTTGCAGGAGACCACGATCCGCCGGCGCACGTCCTCGCGGTTGATGGTGTTGGGGCCGGTGGTGTCGAGCACCTCCGCCACCTCTCCGAGGGCCACGCGCCGTCCGGAGGGGGTGTCGAGGATCGTCTCGTGGATGATCGACGGGCTCGACCGCGACGCCTCGTCGTACCACACCACGACGTCCGCCGCGCGCTCCTCGTCGAACACCTGCGACACCACGCGCCCCTTGTAGGCGGTCTCGAGGAGCTCGGCCACGTCGCCGGGGGCGAGGCCGTGTCGCGCCGCCTCGCGGTGGTCGACGCGCAGGCGCACCTGGGGGATCTCCACCTGCGGCTCCATCTGCAGGTCGACCACGCCGGGGATGTCGTGCATCCGCCCCTCGACGTCGGCCGCGGCCGCGCGCAGCTCGCGCAGGTCGGGGCCGGACACCTTCACCACCACCTGCGCCCGGACGCCGGAGAGGATGTGATCGAGGCGGTGGGAGATCGGCTGGCCGATGTTGAGCCGCACCGAGGGGATGTCGGTGATGCGCTCGCGGATGTCGGCCACCACCGCCTCGCGCGGCCGGCCGACACGCTCGCTGCCCCACAGGTGCAGCACGGGCACCAGCCGCAGGGCCGCGGCGAATCCGCCCGGCAGGGGGCGCTCGTGCGGCAGCAGCCGCACGTCGATCTCCGAGGAGTGGACCCCCTCGGCGTGCTCGTCGAGCTCGGCCCGGCCGGTGCGCCTCGCCACGCTCGCCACCTCGGGCACCTCGAGGACCAGCGCCTCGACGCGCCGGGCGACGCGGGCGCTCTCGGCGAGGCTGGTGCCCGGCTCGGTCTGGACGCCGATCGTGAGCGTCCCCTCGTTGAAGGCCGGGAGGAACTCCCCCCCCATCCAGCCGAGCATCGCCACGCTCGCCGCCACCGCCACCGCCACCACCGCCAGCACCGCCCGGGCGTGGCGCAGCGTCACCCGCAAGACGGCCTCGTCGATCCGCTTGAGGAAGCGGAGGAGGATCGAATCCCGTGCCTCGTCGAGGAGCCGCGACCGGCCCAGGAGGTAATAGCCGAGCACCGGCGTCACCGTGAGCGAGACGGCCAGCGAGCAGAGCAGCGACACGATGTAGGCGAAGCCCAGCGGCGCGAACAGGCGCCCCTCGAGCCCGGAGAGCGAGAACAGCGGCAGGGCCACGAGCGCCACGATGAGCGTGGCGTAGACGATGGAGTTGCGCACCTCGGTCGAGGCCCGGAAGACCACGCGCAGGGGATGCTCCGGCTTCGGCAGACGCCGGTTCTCCCGGAGGCGGCGGTAGATGTTCTCGATGTCCACGATCGAATCGTCGACGAGGTCGCCGATCGCCACGGCGATGCCGCCGAGCGTCATGGTGTTGATCGTCGTGCCGCAGGCCCGGAAGACGAGGATCGTGGACAGGATCGAGAGCGGCATGGCCACGAGCGCCGCGGTGCTCACGCGCAGGTTCCACATGAAGAGGAACAGCACCACGACCACCCAGATCGCGCCGTCGCGGACCGCCTCGACGACGTTGTCCACCGCGGCGCGGATGAACTCCGACTGCCGGAAGACGCCGCGCTCGAGCGTCATCCCCGCGGGGAGCTCGGCCTCGAGCCCGTCGAGGACGGCGTCGATGCGGCGGTCGAGCGCGAGGGTGTCGGCCCCGGGCTGCTTCTGCACCGCGAGGATCACCGCGGAGCCCCCCTCGACGACCCCCTCCCGCTTCACCTGCACCGCGCCGTCGCCGCGTTTCACGGGCCCGCCGAAGGCCACGTCGGCGACGTCCTTGACGAGCACGGGCCGGGGCTCGCGCCACACCACCGCCGTGTCGCCGATCTCGGCGGGCGTGTACGACTGCCCGCTGATGCGGATCAGCGACTCCCGGGTGCCGCGCTCCATCACGCCGCCGCCGGCGATGGCGTTGGCCCGGCCGGCCGCGTCCACCAGCTGCCGCAGCGTGACGTCCTGCGCGGCCAGCCGCGCCGGCGAGGTGATGATCTGGTACTGCTTGAGGATCCCCCCCATCACCGTCACCTGGGCCACCCCCTCGAGCGCCAGGAGCCGGTTGCGGATCGTGAACTCGGCCATCGTGCGGAGCGAGAGCCCCTGCTCCCTGGCGGCGTCGGCGTCGGCCGGGGCGCGCGTGTCGCGGAGCCCGAGGAGCATGATCTCCCCCATGATCGACGACACCGGCGCGAGCACCGGCACCGCGTCGGCCGGGAGACGCTCGCGGGCCAGCTGGAGCTTCTCGGCCACGATCTGCCGGTCGCGGAAGACGTCGGTGCCCCATTCGAACTCCACCCACACGATCGAGAGGCCGATCCCCGAGGCCGACCGCACGCGGCGCACGCCGGTGGCGCCGTTGACGAGGTATTCGAGCTGCCGGGTGACGAGCGTCTCCACCTCCTCCGGCGCGAGTCCCGGGGCCTCGGTCATCACCGTCACGGTGGGGCGGTTCAGGTCGGGGAAGACGTCGATCGGCATCCGGCCGAGCGCCGCGGCGCCGGCGATCGCCACCGCCGCCGCCGCCACGAGGACGAGCAGCCGGTTCCGCAGCGAGAAGGCGATGATGGCGTCGAGCACGGGGCGGCTCCGGACGGTCAGCGGATCGAGGCCCAGGCGGTCTGCAGGCCGGCGACGCCCGCCACGGCGACGGTGGCACCGGGTTCGAGACCGTCGAGCACGGTCACGATCCGGTCGTCGCCCGGGCCGAGGACGACCGGCCGCCGGTGGAACACGCCGTCGACGGTGCGCACGAACACGTACGCGCGCGTCCCCTGCCGGGCGATCGCCGAGAGGGGCACGGCGATCGCGGGCGCCGAGCGCGAGAGCGGCAGCGACACGCGCGCGAGCATGCCGTGCTGCAGCACCTCGCCGGGGGGCACGTCGAGCTCCACCCACACCGGCAGGGTCCGGTGGCGGGGGTCGATGACGTTGCCGCGCCGCACGATCCGCCCCTCGAGGACGCGGCCGGGGAGGGCCACGAAGCGGACGCGTGCCGCGTTCTCCGGCGCGTGGGATTGGAGGCGGCCCACCTCGCGCTCGGTGAGGTGGCCGCGCAGCCAGGCATGGCGGGCGTCGTGGATCTCCGCGACGGTCTGATCGGGCTCGATCACACCGCCGACGACGGCGTCGAGGCGCACGATGCTCCCCGCCGCCGGCGCGCGGATGGCGAGCGCCGGGAAGACCTCGCCCTCCGCGGCCATGCGCGCCGTCTCGGCGGCCGGGAACCCGATGCCGCGCAGCGACCGTTCCAGCGCCTCGACGCGCTCGGCGAGCGCGAGGGCCTCGGCCTGCGCCTCCCAGAGGCGCTTCCGCGGCACGCTCTGGGCGGCGTCGAGCTCCGCGAGCCGGGCCACGTTCTCGTCGGCGAAGCGGCGCTGGGAGGCGGCCTGGATGAGATCACGCTGGAGCTCGAGCGCCCGCAGGCTCGCCACCTCCGCGATCACCTCCCCCTCGGCCACCTCCCGGCCGACCCGGCCGAGGAGGCGCGTGATCCGCCCCTCGACCTGGGCCGCGGCGCTGGTGCGCGATCCCGGTGGCACGTCCACCGTGGCGTCGAACTCGAGCACCTCGTCGACGCTCCCGAGCCCCACCGTCTCGGTGCGCAGGCCGATGTCCGCCTCGGCCTCGGGGCCGAGGCGGAGCACCCCGGCCACGAACAGGCTCCCCAGCTCGTGGCTGCCGGTGGTCACCACGCGGTCGCCGGGGAAGACGGCGCCGTCGGCGAGGGTGGCGACGTCGCCGTCGATCCCCTCCACGACGACGGCCTGCCGCCGGTACTCGTGGCCGCGATCGGTGGCCGCCTCCTCGACGAGCACGAATCGTTCCAGGCCGTTGTCGACGATCGCGCCGGCCGGCACGGCCGCGCGTTCGCCGGGCGGGGCGGTGGCGATCAGCGCCCGGCCGGTCATCCCCGGCAGCCAGCGGGCATCGGCGCCGGGCGGATTGGCCAGCGTCGCCCAGGCGCTCCCCTGCCGGGTGCGCGGGTCGAGCATCCTGCCGGTGGTGTGGATGGCGGTGTCGAACCGCTCCCCGGGCCGGACGG
>CAISKG010000340.1 GCA_903885855.1 uncultured Planctomycetaceae bacterium | reverse complement strand
GCTGGCCGCCGTCGGCGGTGGAGCGGCCGTGGACGACGCCGCGGCCGAGCCCCCCGCCGTAGAGCAGCAGCGGCGCCAGGCCCCCCCAGTGGTCGCGGCCACCGGCGGCGTTGAGGCCGGGGGTGCGCCCCATCTCGCCGCAGCACACCAGGAGGATCTTGTCGGAGAGGCCGCGGGCCTCGACGTCGTCGATGAAGGCGGCGACCGCGTGATCGAACGGCTCGCCGACGTAGCGCATCCCCTCGGTCATGTGGGCGTTGTTGATGTCGGCGTGCATGTCCCACACGAAGCTCGTCGTCACCGTCACGAAGCCCGCGCCGCGCTCGCAGAGACGCCGGGCGAGGAGGAGCAGCTTGCCGATGCTCTGGCCGTGGTCGGTGTAGTGCTTCCAGTTGTTCCACTTGCGGTCGATCGACTCCGGGCGCACCAGCGCCGCGGTGTCGTAGGCGGCGAGCGTGCCGGGATCCTCGCGCGAGAGGTCGAAGGCGTCGGAGACGCCCCGAAGGAGGGCGTCGAAGGCGGAGTCGTGGATCGCCGAGGCGCCGCGCACGGCCTGCGCGTCGCGCCAGCGGCGGCCGCGGTCGATCTCGTCCAGCAGCGCCCGGCGCTCGCCGAGCCGGGCGGGGTCGAGGCGGAGGGTCATGTCGTCCTGGAAGCCGCCGCCGGCGCCAGGCACCACCGGCGCGAAGGCGGGGCCCATGTCGCCGCTGGAGGCGAAGTTGCCGAAGTCGGCGACGGGGGGGCCCGACTCGGCGCGGACGGCCTGCGGGTGGAGGACGAGGTTCGTGGGCATCGCCGTGGCCGGGCGGGTGGCCCCGGCGACGCGGGCGTAGAGCGAGCCGAGGTTCGCGCGCTTGGTGGCGGCCCCCACCACCGGCTTGATGTCGTGGTTGCCGTCGCCGGTGGTGAACGAGCGGACGACGTTGAAGCGGTCGGCCCGGGCGGCGAGCCGGTGGAAGGTGGAGCCGAACACCACCCCCGGGATCGCCGTCCGCACCACGCCGGTCTGGCTGTGGACGTTCGACGGGCCGGTCGTCTTCGGGTCGAACGTCTCGTACTGCGACGGACCCCCGTGCATGAACAGGAAGATCACGGAGCGGTCGCGGAGGCACGCGGCCAGGGGGCCGGCCGGCTCGGCCGCCCGCACGCTGCCCCCCATGCCGGGCCCGAGGAGCGAGGCGAACTCGCCGAGGCCGGCGGCGAGCCCCGCGAGGCCCGCGCCGCCGACGCGCAGGAAGGGGCGGCGACCGACCGCTCGCGCGCCTGACGCGCTTCCGCCGATCGAGATCATGGTCGCATCCTCCCCAGGGGCCAGGAAGTCTACATTGGACCGGCGGAGCCCCGCCACGAGAAGCCCAGCACCGGAGACGCCGCCCGTGCCACTGCCGCCCCTCCGCCCGCTCGCCCTCGTTCCCATCCTGGCCGTGGCGCTCGTCGCCGGCGGTGGCCGCGGCGCCCCGGCCGGCACGCTGCGCGCCGGCGCCGCCGCGGTCGACATCTCGCCGCGCGGCCTCGGGCCCGACCGTCCCGCGATCGTGGCGGGGGGCTTCCTCGAGGCGCGGGCCGACACCGTCCACGATCCCCTGTTCGTGAAGGCCATCGTCCTCGACGACGGCGGCGGCCCCGCCGGGGGGGAGGCGGTGCGGCTGGCGCTGGTGGTGGTCGATTCCTGCATGATGCCGCGGGCGCTCCTCGACGAGGCGAAGCGCCTGGCCGCCGAACGCACCGGCATCCCCCCGGAGTGCATGCTGATCTCGGCGACGCACACGCACTCCGCCCCGGCCGCTCTTGGGTGCCTCGGGACGCGCGTCGACGCCCCCTACGCCGCGCTCCTCCCGGAGCGGATCGCCGAGTGCGTCGCCGCCGCCGCGGCGCGGCTCGAGCCGGCGGCGATCGGCCACGCCGCGGTCGACG
>CAISKG010000339.1 GCA_903885855.1 uncultured Planctomycetaceae bacterium | reverse complement strand
GGCCCGCCGGCGGCCGCGGCGCGGTCGATGATCGCGCGGCAGGGCACGCCCGAGGCGTTGGTGACGAGGATGCCACCGCCGTCGCGTCCGACGCGCACCACCAGCGGCGCGGGCACGCCCGCCACGGTCTCCATGCGCGCCGGCGGCACAGCGGCCAGCAGCGCGTCGCGTGCCGCGTCCACCTCGTCGCCGGCCTGCCACACGAGCGCCGCGTCGTAGATCCGCTCGCAGTCGGCCGGGGCGAGGATCTCGGCCAGGGCGCGCGTGCGTGCCGCGCCGCCGGGCGCGGCGTGCACCGACGCCACCTCGACGCTGGCCGATCCGGCCAGGGCGCCCTGGGCCAGCACCGTGCCGAGGTCGATCGTCGCGGGGCGGTCGAGGCGGATCGCGGCGCGACGTCGCGCCGCCGCGGCGGCCGCCGCCGTTCCGGGGGCATGGTTGGCCGCGGCCACGGCCTCGCGCTCGATGAAGTCCTCCATCGACGCGTGCACGTGGGGCGACACCCACACCACGCCGTCGTGGGCGGTGATCCTGGCGACGTCGAGGCCGACGTCGCGCAGCACGTCGCCGCCGGGTGCCACGGCGAGCACCGGGCGGACGCGGGCCGCCAGATCCCCCTCGGAGAGCAGCGTGGTGGGGACGATCGACAGCGTCCGCCCCGGGGCCAGCGACGCCACGCGCCGCGCGAGCCGCCCCACGAACTCGGCGACCGTGGCCGCGCGCCACTCCACCCACGCCTCGCGGAGGGGCCCCTCCACCAGCGCCGCGCGGAGGGCGAAGCGGGTCGCATCGGCGCGGAAGGCCTCGGGGCCCGCGGCGGCGACCACCGCCGCCGCGGCGGGAACCTCGGCCAGGAAGCGGGCGAAGGTGGCGTCGTCGAGCCCGGCGGCGACGCCCGGGAGATGGAACCAGCCGTCGTGGGGAAGGACGAGCGCCAGGCCGTCGACGGCGTCGTGGCCCGCCGAGCGCGCCGCCAGATCGGCGAGCAGCTCCTCGAGCGCGGCGCGCACCGCCGGATCGAGGATGTTGTAGCGGAGGGCGGCGCCCTCGGTCGGACCCGCGGGCCGGCCGTCGCGCCCGATGCACACGATGCCCTCGGCCGCCGGACCGCCCGCCGCCAGCGCCGCCTCGAGGGGGGGCAGCGGGCCGCTGCAGACGACCGCCGGCACCAGCCGCAGCCCCTGGCGGCCGTGCACCCGGCAGAACACCTCGAGGACGTCCTTGGGCACCGGGTCGAGACCGGCGTCGGCCGCCGCCCGGTCGCGCGCCGGCGGCGGCGCCGCCGGATGTGCGGGCCAGGCCGACGCGCCCCGGGCGTGGACGGTGACCAGCGCGCCGGCTGCGCCGCGGGCGGCGAGCGCCTCGGCGCTCGAGCGGGCGGCGGCCAGGAGCGTGCGCCAGTCGACGACCGCCCCGGCGGCATCCCCTTCGACGCGGTAGGGCCCGCCGAGCCCGGCGAGATCGAGCCCGTCGACCACGCCCCACACGCGCCGGCCTCCGAGCGCCGCCGGCGACGGCTCGAGACGCGGCGGTCCGGCGAGGATCCGCACCGCGCCGAACGACACCGCGCGGTTCGGGGACGGATTGCCCACCACCACCAGCGGCGCGCGCGACTGCGGGCGGAAAATGCAGGCATGGCGCACCAGGCCCGTCGCGCCGGGGGACGCCTCCGCCGCGAAGCCCCCTTCGAAGGTGGCGATCACGCTCCCCCCGACCTGCTCGAGCACCGTCACCGACACCAGCGCCTGCTCGTCGGCGGGCAGGGTGATCTCGAGCCGGTGCGGCGCGCCGGCGACGGCACCGGCCAGATGGATCGCCTCCCAGGAGGGCTCCGCGCTCGAACGTGCTGGGGGGAGGCGGAAGCGGGCTCCCGATGGATGCGCGTCGATGGTGGCGTGCCCCGACGGCAGGAGCGCCGCGACGCGCGGCACCACCGCTCCGACGGCGCCGGCCCCGGGGATGCGGGGCATCGGCACCGCGGGCAGGGGGACCTTCGGCAGGGGCACCATGGGCAGCTGCACGTGCGGCAGCGCCGCCGCGCCGCGCCCCACCACCGGGATCCGGCGGAGACGCTCGAGGAGCCGGGGACTGGCCGGGTCGAGTTCCTCGATCACGCGCCACTCCCCCCCCTCCCCGGCCGCCTGGGCCGTCGCCGCGACCGCCGCCACCTGCACCACCCGCGTGGCGAGGGGGCGGGCCCAGCGCAGCCCGCCGCGCTCGGTGACCTGCATGGCGATGTCCCAGGCGCCTTCCCGCGCCGGCAGGGGCACGTCGATGCTGATCGGATCGAAGCGCTGCGGGGCAGGCCCCACGCCCTCGTCCGCGCCCCGCGGCGACTCGCGCAGCAGCCAGGTGCGCGAGTAGCTCTCGGCGCCGTCGACCCCCTCGCGCACGCGCACGCGCAGCTCGAAGGTGGCCCCGCCGCCGTCGTGCGGCGGCAGGAGCGGCTGGAGGTGGAGGCGCACGACGTCGCCGGGGGATCGCACCGTGCCGCCGTCGATGGTCACGCGGAGGTCGTCGCCCGGCGCGCGGCGCACCGTCAGCCGGTTGGCCTCCCCGTCGAGCGGCCGCTGCATCTGGCCGCGGATCACCTCGCCGACGGTGCAGCGGAAGTCGACCGCCTCGCCCGACAGGTCGTCGGGCACCAGGTGCACCACGATCGTCGCGGCGGGGTCGTCGGGAAGGTGCAGTTCGATCTCGTCGAGCGGCGTCTCGCCCGCTTGGCGCACGACCAGCCCGTCGGCACCGGCGGTGACGCGCGTCGCGGCGTGCCCGTCGGTCGCCAGCAGGCGCCACGCCGGCACCCCCGGCGCCGACACGAGAGCCCCGGCGGCGTCGAGCACCCGGATCGTGCCGCTCCAGCGCCGCGGGCGCCCCCCTCCCCAGGTGACGCGCACCGCGACGTCGGCCGAGCCGGCGGGCATCAGGGGCCGCGCCGTCGCCAGCGCCGGCAGCGGCAGCACGGCGTCGCCGCCGTCCTGCGCGGCCGCCCGGCTGGCGACGAGCGTCACCGCCAGCGCCGCCATCGGCAGCGCGCGCCATGGAGACGGTGGAGGGAGGCGCGCGCGCATCGGGGACGCCGAAGGAGCCGGAACCGAGCGCCGGACGGGGGCCGACGGGGAGACGCTCGGGGGGCGGGAGGATACCGGGCGGCCGACCGGCGACCAACGGCGTCTTGCCGCCCCGAAAAGGGGCGGAAAACCGGCTTTTCAGCCGGCCGACGGGGGGGAGCCGCCGGCCGCCAGCGGCGCCGCGCGGGCCTCCTCCAGCCGCCCCGCGCGGGCCAGGGCCGCCACGTGGGCCAGGGCGGCCGCCTCGGCTGGGCATCGGTCGGCCACGTCGCACATCTCGAAGAAGTCGTCCGGGAGGGCATGGAGCCGACCGGCGCCGCCCGCGTCCGGCGCGTTCCCCTCCTCCCCCTCGATCCAGCGCCAGGCGTCGGTCGTCACCGCCACCCCTCCGGCACCGACGCTGATCGCCCGGTCACGGTGACGATGCTCCCAGCGCGCGAGCAGGTCGCACAGCGAACGCGCGTCCGCCGCCGCGGCCGCGCCGCCGCCCGGCGGAAGGCCGGCGAGCTCGCGGAGCGTGGCGCCGATATCGGCGGGCACGACGACCCCCCCGTAGCGCTGCCCGGCCATCGCGCCGTCGGCCGCGCGGAGGATCGCGGGGAGGTGGATCGACTCGCCGAAGGGCCGCTCCACCGCCGCGTCGTCGGGCGGGCCCATGCGTCCGTGGATCCCCAGCGGCAGGCCACGCACGCCGCACAGGCACACCGTCCAGTCGCCGCGCCCCGCGCCCGGCAGCGCCGCCATCATCGCGCCCAGCAGCCGGTCGAGGAGCGACACCTGACCGGCGAACATCTGCCGGTGGCCCACGATCAGATCGGGATCGGTGCCGGCGTCGACGGCGAACGCGGGCACGGCCATGCCGGCGGGGGGCGGCGGATCGTCGGGGTCGACGTAGGGCTCGTGGAACTCCTGCGGCGCGTCCCACACCCGCCCCAGGCTCGTGGCGTGGATCCACAGGCACCCCGGCCCCGCGTCGAGCGCCGCCGAGGCCGCGGCGAACAGGCCGCCGAGCGCCGTGCGGCGCGCGTCACGCGGCCGCCGCGAGGGCACCCCTGCCGGCACGACGACCACCTCGACGCCCGGCCCGGCGTGGCGCCGGGCGAGTGCCGCATCGTCGGTGGCGATGACCACGCCGCGGCCGGCGGCGGCGACGTCAGCGGGGAGACCGCCGACGATCGCATCGAGGGTCCGCTCGGGGTCGAGCGACGTGGCCACGAGCCTGTCGAGGAGGAGCCCCGCCGCTGCCAGTCCGTCGAGGGCCGGCGTCGAGACCCAGGTGGCGCCGTACGCGGGGAGTATCCAGGCGGGGAGGCGGTCGATGGTGACGACGAGGAGCCGGGGGTCGGGCATGGGGCGTGAGCGTCAGTGACCGGCGGACGGCGCCGGGTCGTTTTGATCGCGGCCCTGGATGAGTTTCTTGAGCAGCGGCGTGAACAGGGCCACGCCGAGCCCCACGCCGATCGAGGTGACGACGAAGAGGAAGAAGTAGTCGGCCTGGCCACCGAAGGTCCAGGGGAGCTTGATCTCGCCCCGTTCGATGGCCTCGACCTTCGACGCGATCAATCCGCCGGCGAGATTGGCGACGAAGCTCGACACGAGCCACACCCCCATCAGCAGCGACACGAATCGCTTCGGCGCCACCTTCGTGACGTAGGACAGTCCGGTCGGCGACAGGCACAATTCCCCGACCGTGTGCCAGAAATAGGTGAACACGATGAGCAGCATCGACGCCTTGGCGCCGCCGGCGGCCGTCATCCCGGCCCACACCATGAACAGGTATCCGACGCCCAGGAAGATCAGACCCAGCGCGATCTTCATCGGCTGACTCGGGTCGAGCCCGCGCGTGCCGAGCTTCGTCCAAAGACCGGCGAAGAAGGGGGCGAGGAGAAAGATCAGCCCCGCGTTCACCGACTGGAACCAGGTCGCCGGCACCTCCATCCCCAGGAGGTTCCGGTTCGTGTTCTGCTCGGTGAAGACGTTGATCGACGACCCGGCCTGCTCGAAGGCCATCCAGAAGAAGACGTTGAAGGCCATGAAGAGGAAGATCGACGCCGTCGGCCCGCGGTCGTCGGGCTCCTGCACGGCGACGAACCAGACGACGAGGCCGAGGATCACCGCGGCGAGCGCGCCGACGACCCACGGGCTCAACAGGTTTTGGACCGCGACCAGGGCTCCCTGGTGGTAGGCCAGACCGAAGAGCGCACCGAGAACGATGTTCGCCACGACGAACAGCGGCGCCGACGCGCCGCGGCCGTCGGGCGGCAGGCCGACGTCGGCGAGGTATTTCGGTCGCAGTGCCAGGTACAGCAGCAGGCCCGCGATCATACCCACCGCGGCCGCCCCGAAGCCCCAGTGCCAGCCGACCTTCTCCCCCAGCGTCCCGCAGACGAACGCGCAGAGGAACGCCCCGAGGTTGATCCCCATGTAGAAGATCGTGAAGGCGCCGTCGCGGCGCGGGTCACCCTGCTTGTAGAGCTGTCCCACCATCACCGAGACGCTCGGCTTGAAGTGACCGGTGCCGAGGACGATGATCGCCAGCCCGGCGACGAACACCGACATCCCGAGGTGGCTCTCCGCGAGGCTCCCCAGACCGGAGACGCCGAGGACCACGTGGCCGATGGCGATGAGCAACCCGCCGATGACCATCGAGCGGTGTGTGCCGATGAGTTTGTCGGCGATGATCCCCCCGAGGATCGGGAACAGATAGGCCAGGCCGGTGTACCAGCCGTAGAGGGTGCTCGCCTCCGACTTCGCCCAGCCGCGTCCGGGATTGAAGGCGGCGTCGGTCGCTGCGATGAGATAGAGCACGAGCAGGCCGCGCATGCCGTAGTAGCTGAAGCGCTCCCACATCTCCACGAGGAAGAGGAGGAACAGCCCCGGCGGATGCCCGAGGATCGTCCCTTCTCGACTTCCCGGAACGTGCACGTGGGCGGAAGGACGCTCGTCGAGATCGTGGTTCGCGCTCATGCTTGATGCCTCCTCCCCGGGCACGGTCGCCGTGAAGGCGCGCCCGATCCACCCTCTCCCCACGCCCGGCCCAGGAACTGCCGCCGTGAACGACCGCTCACGCGGGGCCTACGGGCGATGACAGGATACCCGCCCCGCGGCGGGGCGTCTTGGGCGCCTCGGACGGTTGACGCCCGCGACGACCGACCGCTAGATTCCCCGCCTCTCCGCCAGTCCGCCCCTCCCGCCGCAGCCCGCCGGATGACGCCAGACAGCCTCGCTTCCCGTCGCGCCGAGCGCGACCGGCTCGCCACCCTCGTCCTCACCGCCCGGGCCCTCGTCGGCACCGGCGTCTTCGCCCGGCGCCGCCTCAAGGCGGGCATGGTGGTGGGGGAGATCCACGGCGACATCTGCGACGAGCACCCCGCGGACCCGAGCTACTGCATGGAACTCCCCAGCGGGAGGGTGCTGGAGCCGGGGGCGCCGTTCCGCTTCCTCAATCACAGTTGCGATCCGAACTGCGAACTCTTCTATTGGACCGAGGAGGATCGGCCGGCGGCCGAGGACCGGCTCTGGTTGCAGACGATCCGGTCGATCGAGCCGGGCGAGGAACTGCTGATCGATTACGCCTGGCCCGCCGACGCGGCGATCCCCTGCCAATGCGGTGCCGCCGGATGCCGCGGCTGGGTGGTCGACGTGGATGAGCTCCACCTGGTGAAAGGCGCCGAGGCATGCACGGAGGAGACGCGGCAGGCCCCGCCACCCGCTGGCGCCTCCGGCTGACGCTGGCCGTCGCGACCTGCACCATCCTCGCCATCCTGGGGATCTCCCGGCTGCGGATGGACGACGACCTGCGGTCGCTCCTCCGCGACGGCGACGACGAGTTCGTCGTCATCGACGAGATCGCCGCCCGCTTCGGCGCCCCCGACCGCGACTGCATCGTGCGCGCGGCAGCCGACGGGGGCGACCTCTTCCGCCCCGTCCTCATCGACCGGCTGCGCCGCCTGGCGACGGCGCTGCGGGCCGTCGACGGCGTGGAGGAGGTGCGCTCGGTGTTCGACGTCCGGCGGCAGGGCGCCGCCGGGGCCCTCCTGCCGGTGATCCCCCGGACCGCCGAGCCCCTCGGCGAGGAGGCCTGCGACGCCGCGCGGCGGCGCTGCCTCGACCACCCCCTCGTCGGCGGCCATCTGCTCTCCGCCGACGCCTCGGCCACGCTGCTCCTGGTGCGCCTCGCCGCGGGGCGGGATTCCCCCGCCGCCGCCGCGCCGATCATCGCCGCGATCGCCGACACGATCGCCGCGGCACGGGGGGATGGCCTGCACCTCGAGCTCACCGGCCTGCCGGTGCTCCGCGCCGAGGCGTCGGCCGCCCTGCGGCGCGACATGCTGGTCTTCAACTCCCTGGGGCTCGTACTGGCGGTCGTGCTCTCGGCGAGCGTGGCCCGCAGCCTGCGCTCCACGCTCGTCGCCAGCCTGCCACCGGCGATCGGGGCGGTGTGGGCGATGGGCGTGCTGGGGCTGTGCGGGGCGCGGGTCAACATCCTCACGAGCGTGGTGCCGTCGCTGGCGCTGGTGGTGGGAACCTGCGATTCGATCCACTTCATCGAGGACATGCGACGCAGCCGGCGGCGCGGCCTCGACGCCCTGTCGGCGTCGTCGGGGGCGATGCGGCGCATCGGGCCGGCCTGCGGCCTGACGAGCCTGGTGACGGCGATCGGATTCGCGTCGCTGGCGGCGGCGCGAATCGAGGCGGTGCGCACCTTCGGCATCGCCGCCGCGGCGGGGGCCGTGGCGAGCTTCGCCGCGGTCACCCTGATCACGCCGCTGCTGGCGTCGCTCTCCGGCTTCGACGGCGCGGGGCTCGGCCGCTCGTCGCGCCTCGCCTCGCGTGCCAGCGCCGCGGCCGCGGCCTGGTCGGTGCGCCACGCCCGCCCGATCGCCGCGGCGGGGCTCGCGGCGACGGTGCT
>CAISKG010000338.1 GCA_903885855.1 uncultured Planctomycetaceae bacterium | reverse complement strand
CCTGCTCGCCCTCGCCGCGGTTCCCGGCGTCATCCGGGCCGACGAGCCCCCGCGCGAGGCGATGGAACATGCCACGGCGCTCTCGAGGGCCTTCCGCTACGCCGCCGAGAAGGCGATGCCGAGCGTCGTCGTGGTGCGCGCCGAGTCGAAGCCGCGCGACGTGGCCGGCGGGCCGCGCCGCCGTGGCGGCGGCGACAACCCCTTCCGCGGCACCCCCTTCGAGGACATGTTCCCCGAGGGCTTCGAGTTCAACGGCCCCGACGGCGGCGAAGGGGGCGAGGGGCGGCGGATGCCGGGCCGATCCGGCGTCGGCTCCGGCGTGATCATCGACGCCTCGGGCATCGTCCTCACCAACAACCATGTGGTCGAGGGGGCCGACAGCGTCACCGTCGAGTTGGGCGACGGCCGCGAATTCAAGGCCGGCGACATCAAGACCGACCCCAAGAGCGATCTGGCCGTCCTCCGCCTCCTGGACGCCGACGGGCTGCCGGTGGCGAAACTCGGCGACTCCGACAAGCTCGAGATCGGCGACTGGGTGATCGCGATCGGCAATCCGTTCGAGCTCGAGACCACCGTCAGCGCGGGCATCATCAGCGGCAAGGGCCGCGAGCTCGGCAGCGTGGAGCGGGCGAAGTTCCTCCAGACCGACGCCGCGATCAATCCGGGCAACTCCGGGGGACCGCTGGTGAACCTCGCCGGCGAGGTGATCGGCATCAACACCGCCATCGCCTCCAACAACGGCAGCTACCAGGGCGTCGGCTTCGCGATCCCGGTGAATCTCGCCAAGTGGGTCGGGGGCCAGCTCGTGGCCAACGGCCGCGTCCAACGCGGCTACCTCGGCGTGCAGATCGGCGCGCTGTCGCGGGAGATGGCGTCGAAGCTGGGCGTGAAGGACCGCAAGGGCGTCCTCGTCAACGACGTCGTCGCCGGCACGCCGGCGGCCGAGGCCGGCGTCGAGGAGCTCGACGTGATCACGGCGTTCGACGGGCAGTTGGTCGACGGCCCACGGACGCTGCAGGAGGTCGTGGAGCGGTCCGACTTCGACAAGCCGCACCGGATCACAGTCCTCCGCGACGGCCGGAAGGAGGAGCTCGACATCGCCGTTCGTCCCCTCCCCGACCGGGTCGCCGATGCCGGCCCGCCCCGCCGGCCGGCGGGCGAACTCAACGCCGAAACCTACTACTCCCAGGCCCTCGGGCTCGAGGTGCGTGCCAAGGAGGCGGGCGCCTTCGAGGGCTTCGAGGGGGTGGTCGTGGATCGCGTCGACGAAGGCGGGCTCGCCGATCAGGCGGGCCTCGGCCCCGCGATGCTGATCCGCAAGGTGGGGCGCGAGGCGGTCACCACGATCGGCGAGTTCGCCGCCGCGGTGGAGAAGGAGTCGCTGGACGAAGGGATCACGATCTCGGTGCGCACCGCCCGGGGCAATTCCGTGATCCTGCTCAAGAAGCGAGACTGACGGCCCCCCCTTGTCCCGGCAGACCGCGACGGCCGGCCCTGACCGCAGGGCCGGCCGTCCCCTTTCTCCTCCCTTCCCCACCGGAGCACCCGCCATGGCCTCGCTCGGCGTCAACATCGACCACGTGGCCACGATCCGGCAGGCGCGGCGGACCGTCGAGCCCGACCCGGTGTGGGCGGCGGCGCTGGCCGAACTCGGCGGCGCCGACGCGATCACCGTGCACCTCCGCGAGGACCGGCGCCACATCCAGGATCGGGATCTGGAGGTGCTGCGGCGCACCGTGCAGGTGAAGCTCAACCTGGAGGGATCGATCGACGCGGAGATGGTCGCGATCGCCTGCCGGGTGCGGCCGGATCAGGTGACGCTCGTGCCCGAGCGCCGCGAGGAGGTGACGACGGAAGGGGGCCTCGATCTCCTCTCCCGCCGGCAGGCCGTGGCCACGGCCGTGGGCCGGCTGCGCGACGCCGGCATCCCGGTGTCGCTGTTCATCGACCCGACCCCGGCGGCGATCGACGCGGCCCGGGGCTTGGGGGTGGAGGCCGTGGAGCTCCACACCGGCGCCTACGCCGACGCCGCCGCCGCCGATCGGGCCGCGCGGCTCGCCGACCTCGCCAGCGCGGGCGCCCGGGCCCGGGCCGCCGGGCTCGTCCTCAACGCGGGCCACGGCCTCACCTACCGCAACGTCGTGCCGGTGGCCCGGATCGAGGGGATGCACGAGCTCAACATCGGCCACTCGATCGTGTCCCGCGCCGTGCTCGTGGGCTTCTCGCAGGCGGTGCGCGAGATGAAGGCCCTCGTGGCCGGCTGAGGGCCGCCGCCGTCGCGGCTCCCCCCGGGCCGGCCGCAACGCCCGGCCGGGGTATCCAGCCGGCGGCGATTCTGCTCTCCTTGCGACCGCCCCGCGCGAGCGGAGGCACCCCGCCGCAGGGACTGCCGGCGGTCAGCCCTCCGGGGCCGGCCAATCAGGAGGGCCACGATGCAGCCAGCCGCCACGCCGCCCGAGGCCGCCCCGCGCGCCGCCGAGGGGCTCGACGACCCCGCCCGCGACGACGCCGCCCCGGCCTGGGTGAGCGAGGTGCGACAGGCGCTGCGGTCGGCCCCCTTCGACCCCTTCCGGGTCAAGCCGTGGCGCTACTGGACCGACTTCGTCCTGTCCCTCGTGATCGCCTACTCCGCCGCCACCGCCTACCTGCTGGCCCCGCTGGGATCGTGGTGGCAGGTGGCCGCCTTCCCGGTGGCGGCGTTCTGGCTCTACCGGCTCGGCTCGCTCGTCCACGAAGTCTGCCACCTCGGGGCCCACGAGATGCGCGGCTTCAAGGTGGCCTGGAACGTGCTCGTGGGCACCTTCACCCTCACCCCCTCCCCCTTCTTCACGCGGCAGCACCGCGACCACCACAGCCTGCGCATGTATGGCACGCCGGAAGATCCGGAGTACGTCGCCAACGTCATGCAGGGGGGCGATCCGGCGAGCATCGCGGGCTACGTGGCCTTCATGCTTGCCTTTCCGATCCTCGTCTTCCTCCGCTTCCTCCTCGCGCCGCTCACCTTCCTCCATCCGCGGCTGCGGGAGACGGTGCTCGAGCGAGCCAGCTCGCTGACCCTCAACACGCGCTACCGGCGCCGCCTCACCCCGGCCGACCGGCGGAGCATCCTCGGCGTCGAGGCGCTGTGCTTCCTGCGGGCCGCGGCCATCCCCGTCACGATCGGGCTGGGCGTCGCCCCGTGGACGCGCGTCCCCCTGCTCTACCTGCTGGCGCTGGCCACCTTCCTCATGAACCAGTCGCGGCAGTTGGCCGATCATCATTTCAGCGGCGACGGGACGCCGGCGAGCGTCGAGGACCACATCCTCGATTCCTGCAACCACACCGGCGCCGACGCGCTGACGCTCCTCTTCTTCCCCTTCGCCATCCGCTTCCACGCCCTCCACCACCTCTTCCCCTCGCTCCCCTACCACAATCTCGCCGCCACGCACGCCTTGCTGGTGCGCACGCTTCCCGCCGGCAACCCCTACCTCGGCCTGGATCAGCCCGGCTGGTGGCCGGTGGCGAAGCGCACCGTGCGCGGTCCGGCGTCGGCCGGGGCCGCCTGAGGGCGTCCGGGGGCCCCCCGGGGGATCCGGCCGCGGCGATCGCGGCCCGCCGGTCAGCCGGCCCGTCGTCGGGAGGCGTACCACTCCCAGGCGATCGGCAGCACCGACACGGCCACGATGCCGAGCACGACCAGCTCGAAGTGCTCGCGGATGAAGCCGATCGTGCCGAAGCAGTAGCCGGCGAGGGTGCAGGAGAGCACCCAGAGCAGCCCCCCGGCGACGTTGAACCAGAGAAACACCCGGTAATCCATGCGCCCGATGCCCGCCACGAAGGGGGCGAAGGTGCGCACGATCGGCACGAAGCGCGCGAGCACGATCGTCTTCCCGCCGTGCCGTTCGTAGAAGGCTTGCGTGCGCTCGAGATACTCGTGGCGGAAGAACCGCGCCTCCGGCGAGAACGCCCGCGGGCCGATCCACCGGCCGACGAGGTAGTTGATCGAGTCGCCCAGGATGGCGGCGACCGACAGCAGCACCAGCAGCGGCAGGATCCCGATCTGGTCGGGGTAGAGCGCCGCGATCGCCCCGGCGGCGAAGAGGAGCGAGTCGCCCGGCAGAAAGGGCATCACCACCAGCCCCGTCTCGCAGAGGATGATCGCGAAAAGAACGGCGTAGGTCCACGGCCCCCAGGCCTCGAGGAGCGCCTGCAGATGCTCGTCGACGTGGAGGAAGAGGTCGATGACCGTCCGGAGCGATTCGATCACGGGTCGTGGCCGGCGGAGGGCGGGGCGGGTATCGTGGGAGGGCGTCCCGGGGACAGGGAACGGTAGCGGATGGGTCCTCCCGCCGCCAGCCACGCGCCGCTCCCCGGTGCCTCCCGGACAGGCAGCGGGCTGCCCGATTCCTGCCCGGCCGTCACGGCCTGCGGCGGCGGCCGGCCCCGTCCGGCATCGGCCCGACCGGCCGGCCGGCGTCGGCGCGTCGCCCGCCGGCGGTCCCCCGCACGCAGCGCGGGGGCGGCGCGGCGTTTGCTGCCCGATCCGTCCGACCTCCGTGCCGCCCCGCCTTCCCGCGCCCCATTCCCCCGCCGCCGAGACGACCGTGGCCGACGACACCCTCCTCCTCCGCGACATCCGCTTCCTCGACACGCTCCTGGCCGAGGTGATCCTCGAGCAGGCCGGCAGCGAGGCGGCGGATCTCGTGGAATGGATCCGCACGCTGGCCCACGATCGCCGGGCCGGCGTGGAGGGGGCCGAGGCGGCCCTGGCGGCGCGGATCGCCTCGCTCGACGCGCCCCGGGCGCGGCTGGTGGCCGAGGCCCTCTCGATCTGGTTCGATCTGGTGAACATCGCCGAGGACCGCCAGCGGATCCGCGTGCTCCGGCAGCGCGAACGCGAGCGCCATCCCGACCCCACGCCCGAATCGCCCGCGGCGGCGATCGACGAGCTCGCGGCGCTGGGGCTCTCGGCGGAGAGCACGGCCGGGGTGCTGGAGCGGCTCTCGATCGAGCTGGTGTTCACCGCCCACCCCAGCGAGGCCAAGCGGCGTTCGATCCGCGTCAAGCTGCGCCGCATGCGGCGGGCGCTGTCGGCCCTCGACCGGCCCGATCTCCTGCCGCGCGAGCGCGACTCGATCGTGGCAGGGCTGCGGGCGGAGCTCGCGCTCCTGTGGCGCACCGCCTTCCTCCGCCCCGTGCGTCCCTCGGTGACCGACGAGGTGGAACGGGGCCTGTCGCTCACGCCGAGGCTCTGGGAGGCGGTGCCGGAGGTCTACGAATCGCTGCGGCGCGGGCTCGCGCGGCGCTACCCGCACGCCCCCCCGGAGGTGCCCGCGTTCCTGTCGTTCGGGTCGTGGATGGGGGGCGACCGCGACGGCAATCCGTTCGTCACCGCCGACGTCACCGCGCACACCCTCCACCGCCTGCGCGAGGAGGCGATCGACCGGCACCTCGAATGGACCCGGCGGCTCCACGACCTGCTCACCGTGTCGGTGGACCTCGCCCCCGGCTCACGGACGCTCGCCATGCGGCTCGAGCGCCTCGTCGCCGGCCTCCCGGGGCTGGCCGAGGCACTCGCGCCGCTCGATCCGCGCGAGGCCTGCCGGGGATGGCTGGGGATGATCCGCTTCCGACTGGAGCGCTCCCGCCGCACGCGTCTGGAGGCGATTGCGGCCCCGATCGGCGCCTACGCCGGAAGGGGCGAGTTCGTCGCCGACGTCGAGGCGCTCGTGGCGGCGCTCGCCGCCGACCGGCTCCTACCGCGCGGCTCGCCGCCGCTGCGCTGGCTCGATCTGGTGCGCACCTTCGGCCTCGAGGCCTCGCGTCTCGACGTCCGCCAGGACGCCCGGGCCCTGGAGGGCATCCTCGACGATCTCCTCGCCGCGGCCTCCGTCTGCCCGTCGGGCGCCTACCGGGCCGCCGACGAGGCGGCACGCGTGGCGATCCTGTCCGGATCGCTCGGCCGGGCGGAGGTGCCCGAGGGCGCGGTCGCGGGGCTCGCCGCCGATTCGCTGCGCCTCTTCGACGTCCTCCACCGCGCGGCCGTCCGTTTCGGGCCGGAATGCCTCGGCGGCGCCGTGGTGAGCCTCACGCGCGCCCCCTCCGACGTGCTCTCGGTGCTGTGGCTGTGGCGGCTCGCGGCGGCGCGGGCCCGCCGTGCGGGGGAGGCCGTGGCGCCGGTCGAGATCGCCGTGGTGCCGCTGTTCGAGAAGATCGCCGACCTCGGGCAGGCGCACCTGACCCTCGCCGCGATCCTCGACCAGCCCGACTACGCGGCCCATCTCGCCTCCCGCGGCGACCGGCAGATCGTGATGGTGGGCTACTCCGACAGCACCAAGGACGGCGGCTATCTGGCGGCCTGCTGGGGCCTGCAGTCGGCGCAGGAGCGGCTCCACGCGGCGGCGGCGGCGCGGGGCGTCGCGCTCACCTTCTTCCACGGCCGGGGCGGGTCGCTCGGCCGCGGCGGCGGACCGGCGGCGCGCGGCATCCTCTCCCTGCCCGCCGCCGCCCTCGACGGCAGCCTGCGCCTCACCGAGCAGGGGGAGGTGCTCGCCGAGCGCTACGACGACGCGGAGATCGCCGTCCGCCACCTCGAGCAGGTGACGTGGGCCACGATCGTGGCCTCCGGCGCACGGCGCGCCTCGCCCCCGCAGGCCTGGACGGACCTCATGGAACGGATGGCCCGGCGCTCCTGCGACGCCTACCGGGAGCTCGTCGAGCTGCCGGGCTTCATCGACTACTTCGAGCGCACCACCCCGATCGAGGAGATCGAGAATCTCCCCATCGCCTCGCGCCCCTCGCGCCGGCGCGGCGACGCGGGCCGCTCGCTCGAGGACCTGCGGGCCATCCCCTGGGTGTTCGCCTGGACGCAGAGCCGCTGCATGATCCCGGCCTGGTACGGCCTGGGCACCGCGCTCGGCGAGGTGGCCGACGCCCCGGACAACCGGGCCCTCGTGCAGACGATGTACCGGGAGTGGCCCTTCTTCCGGGCCACGATCGACAACGCCGCCCTGGCCCTCGCCAAGGCCGACATGGGCATCGCCCGCCGCTACGCCGACCTGGTCCCCGACGCCGGGCTGCGGGAGCGCGTGTGGGGCGCGATCGCGTCGGAGCGCGACCGCTCGCGCCGGGCGATCCTCGAGGTCGCCGGCGGTGGCGAGCTGCTCGCCGCCACCCCCTGGTTCCGACGCTCGATCGAGATGCGCAATCCCCTCGTCGACCCGCTCAATCTCGTGCAGATCGAGTTCCTGGCGCGCCGCCGCGACGCCGTCGACGACGACCCGGCCTCCGGCGAGCTGCGCCGGCTGTGCGTGCAGGGGATCGCCGCCGGGATGCGCACCACCGGCTGACGGCCCGTGGAAACAGTCGTCCATGACCTCGTTCCACGGACAGGCACCCTGAACGAGCCCGTGGTTTTTCCGGGGTGCCTGCCGCCGCCCTCCGGCGGCGGATCCCTTCGGCCACGGCCTACGGACGCGAGACGGCCCCCTCCTCCGCCCACGCCGACACCGGCACGCAGGTGCAGAAGAGATTGCGGTCGCCGTGCACGTTGTCGACGCGCCCCACCGGCGGCCAGTACTTCATCCCGCGCAGCGACCGCACCGGGAAGGCGGCCACGTCGCGGCCGTAGGCGTGCGTCCACTCCGCGGCGGTGCAGGCCTCGGCGGTGTGGGGGGCGTTCTTGAGGGGGTTGTCGTCGCGCGGCCACTCCCCCTCCTCGACGCGCCGGATCTCGCCGCGGATCGCGATCATCGCCTCCACGAAGCGGTCGAGCTCCGCCAGGGGCTCGCTCTCGGTGGGCTCCACCATCAGCGTCCCCGGCACCGGGAAGGAGAGCGTGGGGGCGTGGAAGCCGTAGTCCACCAGCCGCTTGGCCACGTCCTCGGCGGTGATGCCGCTGGTGTCCTTGAGCGGACGGAGGTCGAGGATGCACTCGTGGGCCACGAAGCCCTCGGCGCCGGCGTAGAGCGTGGGGAAGTGGCTGCGCAGCCGCGCGGCCACGTAATTGGCGGCGAGAATCGCCACCGACGTCGCCCGGCGCAGCCCCTCCTCCCCCATCATCCGGCAGTACATCCAGCTGATGGGGAGCACGCCGGCGTTGCCCAGCGGCGCCGCCGACACCGCCCCCACGTCGCCTCCGGTCACGCCGCCGGTGGCGTGCCCCGGCAGATGGGGCACGAGATCCTCCACCACGCACACCGGCCCCACGCCGGGCCCGCCGCCGCCGTGCGGGATGCAGAAGGTCTTGTGGAGGTTCAGATGGCTCACGTCGCCGCCGAACGCCCCGGGCGCGGCGAGGCCGACCAGCGCGTTCATGTTGGCGCCGTCGACGTACACCCGGCCGCCGTGCGCGTGGACGATGTCGCACAGCTCACGGATCTGCGTCTCGAACACGCCGTGGGTGCTGGGGTAGGTGATCATCACCGCCGCCAGCCGGTCGGCGTGCGCCGCGCACTTGGCGCGCAGGTCGTCGAGATCGACGTTGCCCTGGGAATCGCAGGCGGTGACCACCACCTGCATCCCCACCATCTGGGCGCTGGCGGGATTGGTGCCGTGGGCCGAGGAGGGGATGAGGCAGATGTCGCGGTGGCCCTGGCCCCGCGCACGCTGCCAGGCGCGGATCACCAGCAGCCCGGCGTACTCCCCCTGACTGCCGGCGTTGGGCTGGAGGCTGATGCCGCGGTATCCGGTGGCCTCGGAGAGCCACTCGCACAGCTGCCGCTCCAGGATCCGGTAGCCCTCGCGCTGCTCGGCCGGGGCGAAGGGGTGGATGTCGGCGAACTCCGGCCACGTCACCGGGATCATCTCGCTGGTGGCGTTGAGCTTCATGGTGCAGCTGCCCAGCGGGATCATCCCCCGGTCGAGCGCCAGATCCTTGTCGGAGAGGCGGCGCAGGTAGCGGAGCATCGCCGTCTCCGAGTGGCACCCGCTGAACACGGGGTGGGCGAGGAAGGGCGTCGTGCGGCAGAGCCCCTGCGGCAGGAGCGTGGCCTGGCCCACGGCCGCCGCGGGGAGCGCCGCCCCGAACACCGCGAGGATCCGCGCCACGTCGTCACGGCCCACGGTCTCGTCGAGAGTGATCCCGATGGTGGCGCCGTCGATCCGCCGCAGGTTCATCCCCGCCGCCCGGGCGCGCCCCAGGATCGCCTCGGTGTCCGCGCCGGTGTCGAGGCAGAGCGTGTCGAAGGCGTCGCGGTGCCGCCGCGTGACGCCCTGCGCCTCGAGTCCCGCGGCCAGCATGGCGGTCATCCCGGCGACCCGCGCGGCGATGCGCCGCAGCCCCTCGGGGCCGTGCCACACCGCGTACATGCTCGCCACCACCGCCGGGAGCACCTGGGCGGTGCAGATGTTGCTCGTCGCCTTCTCGCGG
>CAISKG010000337.1 GCA_903885855.1 uncultured Planctomycetaceae bacterium | reverse complement strand
GACTGGGTGCCGGCAGGGAAGCTCGAGCCGGGCGAGCAGGTCGAAACGCTCGCGGGCCCGGTCGCGGTGGTCTCGGTCGAGCGGCTAGAATCCCGCGTCGACGTTCACAACATCGAGGTCCACGGCGAGCACGTCTTCCGCGTCACGGCGGATGGCGTGTTGGTGCATAATGCAGGGCCCACCTGCACTATCCTGGAGAACGCCGCTGATGGCACTGCTCGACAGCTACGGGTTCAAAGACGACTCGAGGGTGCATTCCCAAACGCCCGCGTCTAATCTGAGACGCACTTACGCACGGCTGACGGCAGGCGTGCACTTGATGCAACTGGGTCGGCCCGTCGCCTCGATCACGTGGTCATTGAAAACGGCCGAGTCCGGTACACTGTTGAGACGACAAGCAAGACAGCCGACAAGACGGCTCAACTAGTGAAGGAACTGAACATTCGCGCAGCCGGTGGAAATTACATCCGGGATCGCATTACCGGCCCGTTGATTGACGTAAGGGAAGTAGCAACGCGCATCACACGACGACAATGACGTGCCAATGAACGAAGACACACTTATCGACGCTGCCCGCATCCATTTCGCCGCCTCAAAGAGACCCGACTATCGACAACGTGTGGTAAAACGATTTCTCGCGCTACATCGATTCCTCCTCGGGCACAATTTGCTTCACGAACCACTGCTTTCTGAGAATGAACCAATAACTGATTCTTTCGAACTCCGGAAGTCTGATCTCACTGACGAGGGATATGCACTAATCAGTGCGGGTTATATGAAATGGCTTCGAGGAATCGACCGTGGCAAAGATGTTGAGGACGTGACTATATTGCAGAAGACACTTGACAGCATCCGAGGGCAATCGACGAAATGACCACCGGGTCAACAAACACCACATGCTCGTCTTTGATCGCTGGTGCAATCTCAACGAAGATCACGGCGCGGTTCTGCGGTCACTTCCCGCTCTTAGTCGATATTGCAGCCGACGTCCCGCCAATGCACCTTCTATTTCCCAAGCGGCAAGCAAAGTACCTCGGCGAGAAGATCGCACCGCCCGGCTTTTCCTCGTTAACCGGATAGCCGAGTAGCCCGCATCGACCGTAGTAGTGCCAATCGGCTCCCGTGTCCTTGCCCGGAACCCCGGCCCCGAAGAGTTCGACGACTCCTTCCCGGAGCCGGTCCAGTCGGAATGGGCGAGGGTGTCGTTCCTGATCTTCCGCGACGATCTCTCGGTCGTGGAAGCGGAGTTCATTCGGCCGCGGGCGTGGATCGAGAGCCTTGGGCTCGTGAAGGGAGCCCGGCTCGATCTGGCCGTGCCCGAGCCCAAGATCGACGGCCTGGCGGAAGTCACGGCCGTGCGGGATTGCCCGCCGATCGCGGAGGGCGAGGGCCGCGTCGTCACGGGCCGCTTCGTGACGCGCGAGGCGATCAACGTCGTCACCGTCAGGCTCGCCAACGGGGCGGAGATCCGTGCGACCGACGTCCATCCGGTGTGGTCGGTGGACAGGGAGGACTGGGTGCCGGCAGGGAAGCTCGAGCCGGGCGAGCAGGTCGAAACGCTCGCGGGCCCGGTCGCGGTGGTCTCGGTCGAGCGGCTAGAATCCCGCGTCGACGTCTACAACATCGAGGTCCACGGCGAGCACGTGTTCCGCGTCACCGCGGATGGGGTGCTGGTGCATAATGGATGCCTTGACGAGACGGCCGGTGTCGCGGCCACCCACGTCTACATTGGCCTACGCAATAATGTTCCCGTCTACGTCGGCATTACAAACAATATCGCGACGCGGCAGGCCGAACATGCAGGCCGATTCGTCCTCTCGCGGATTACTTCGACGCCATTGACTCGGACGCAGACTCGAGCGATAGAGCGAGCAAGTCTCAACCGAAACCCTCAGTTCGATAACTTGATCAACAGCATCGCAGCCAATCGCGACTGGCATCCCGATGCCATAGAGTGGGGAGCGAAGTGGCTCAAAGAAGGCGGCTTCAAGCTATGAATCTGCGTGTGCTGAAGAAGAGCCAGCGCCAGCCGGAAGCGGGTGACATTTTTGTCATGCAGTTGGGTGATACGACCTTCCTATTTGGTCGTGTTGTCTCGATAGACGCAAACCCACTGGGTGTCGGTGGCGGGATCCTTGTCTACATTTACCGAGCGAAAGCTTGCTGCAAGACCAGCGTGCCAACCCTCGACCGGAATCGCCTACTCATTCCTCCATTGATCACCAACAGACTCCCTTGGAGTCGGGGGTATTTCGAGCACATTCAATCGCGCCCCATCGCGATCGGTGATGTGCTGGAGAAGCATCGTTTCTGGGATCCGTTAAGGGGCGTTTTTCGGGATGAGCAGGGGAATGTCGTTCCGGATCCTTTCGAGTCCTGTAGCACGTGGGGGCTCCACAGTTTTCAAACTATCGACGATGAGTTGTCGAAGGCACTAGGTCTTCAACTGCCTGGGGATTAGTTGTAGATTTGTCTAATTACGAAGGAGCGGCGCGCATCACACGGGCTGCAAGTGCAATGCGCGTGCGCGACGGAAGCGTCGCAGTCGTTTTCCGTGTCTTTGTCATGACCCGTTGCATCAGGCCATCAGCGGCTATGCTGCCGGGCGCTCACCCTTTCCTTGGGAACCGTTGGGCGTCTGACGTGCTGCGAGTCGACTTAAGCCGTGCCTAACAGGAGTGGCGCGGGGCGCCGTGGCGGCTGCCACGCAGTGCATGGCGATCGCGAAGGCCCCGATCGGGGCGAGGGTCCTGGCCGGGAATCCCCGCCCGGACGAGTTCGACGATTCCTCCCCCGAGCCGATTCAGAGCGAGTGGGCCCGGGTCGAGTTCCTGATCGTCCGCGACGATCTTTCGATCGTGGAGGCGGAGTTCATCCGTCCGCGAGCGTGGATCGACAGCTTGGGCCTCGTGAAGGGTGCCCGGCTCGATCTGGCCGTGCCGGAACTCGAGATCGACGGCCTGGCGGAAGTCACCGCCGTGCGGGATTGCCCGCCGATCGCGGAGGGCACAGGCCGCGTGGTGACCGGCAGGTTCGTGACCCGCTCAGCCGGCAACGTGGTGCTCGTGAGCCTAGCCAACGGCACCGAGATCCGGGCCACCGACATCCATCCGGTGTGGTCGGTGGACCGGGAAGAGTGGGTGCCGGCAGGGAAGCTCGCGCCGGGCGAGCAGGTCGACACGCTCGACGGCCCGGTCGCCGTGGCAAGCGTGGAACGGCTAGAATCCCGCGTCGACGTTCACAACATCGAAGTCCACGGCGAGCACGTCTTCCGCGTACCCTGTTCGAGGCGAGGGTACTCATCGAGAGGTGGCGGCGTCACTACAACACCGTCCGCCCTCACAGCGCCCTGGGATACCGGCCCCCGGCTCCCGAGGACTGGCAGCCCTGTGCGGCCGCTTCGGCTACGCCCCAGCGACCGCACAGGGCTGGTCTATCGGAAGACCAACCCCTCACTTGAAACCTGGTGCCATTCGTGGGGGCAGGTCAGGGTCATTCATCGGAGTGCCGTCCACGTCCCGATTCTTCAGGACCGCTCTCCTCACCGGAGTGGACGGCCACGGGACGCTCCCTCCTCCCCGCTGCGGCTCACTGCCAACGCCCCGTGCCGCCCAGCGTGCCGCCCAGCGTGCTGCCCAGCGTGCCGCCCAGCGTGCTGCCCAGCGTGCCGTCAGCGTGGCTGGCTCGTGAGCTGCACCAGCGCCTCGATGACGCGCGCCCGGGCGGCGTCGTTCTCGAGGATCAGATAGCGGTGCCGGCCGGCCGGATCGGGGGTGAAGACCGTCGCCCCCTTCTCCGTCACCGTCACCTTCCCCGGCGGCGAGCGCTGGAAGTAGCCGCGGTCGCCGAGGACGCCGTCGAGGACGCTCGTCAGATCCCAGCTGGGCCGGTCCTGCGGCGGCGGCGAGAGGATCATGTAGGCCTCGCGCACCGGATGGTGGGGCACGTCGCGGAAGTCGTCGCGGATGCTCTGGCTCGGATAGGGCAGCGCGATGCCGATCTCGAAGCCGCTCCAGATCATCTCCGTGGGCCATGCCTCGGCGAGCGCGGCGGCCGCGGCCCGGTCCTTGACGACGTTGTATTCCTCGAAGGCGGCGTTGCCGTCGATGGGGCGGAAGGCGCCGGCCATGAGCTCGAGGAGCCTGACCTTCCTCGCCACCAGCGCCGTGCCGTCGAGCGGGCTCGCGTCGTCCGGGGGGCTCGCCAGCAGCCGGGCGAGATTCGTGGAGAAGCCGACCTGGATCATCACCACGCTGCCGTCCTCGGCGCCGGCGAGCGCCTTCCGCAGCACCGCGACCGCCTCGGGGGCGTCCTTCGCGTCGCGGAGGGAGTGGGGGTAGCGTTCCCTGCCGGCGAAGGCCGGGTCGTCGAAGGTGGCGTCGGCGAGCTTCAGATACACGCTCTGCTCCGCGACGCCGCCGGGGCGGACGACCCCCACGGGGATCTCGGTGCGGCCGTAGAAGCGGTTGATGCCGTCGGCGAAGGGGGCCGCGCGGGGGTGGTCGGCGCTCACCGTCACCGCGAGGAGCCGGCACTGCTCCCGCGACTCGAGCGCGTGGAGCATGGCCAGCGCCGCCACGTCGTCGCAGTCGCCGCACATGTCGGTGTCGAAGATCACCGGCACCGGCCCGGCGGCCACCGCGACGGCCGGCGCCGCCGCCAGCACCGCCGCCACGATCGCCGTGAGCATCCCCCTCGCCATCGCGTGCATCGCCACGGTCTCCACGCGAGCCCCTCGAATCCCGGATTCCCCGCGCCCCGCGCGCGGCGTCACTTCACCGCCAGCATCCGCTCGAGCGCCTCGACCGCGAAGCGGGCCGTCTCGTCGTCGACGCGGATGACGTTCACCGGGCTGCCCGCCTCGAGGTGCTCGAGGCTCCAGCAGAGGTGGGCCAGATCGATGCGGTACATCGTGGCGCACATGCAGACCACCGGCGAGAGGAAGTGCACCTCCTGGCCGGGGTGGTTCGCGCCCAGGCGCCGGACGAGATGCAGCTCCGTGCCGATGCCCCACTTCGTGCCGGGCGGCGCCTGCTCCACCTGGCGGAGGATGAAACTCGTCGAGCCGACGAGGTCGGCCTTGTCGACGACCTCCATCGAGCACTCCGGGTGGACGAGGATCTTCACCCCCGGCACGTTCTTCCGCATGGAGTCGACATGCTCCGGGCGGAACATGGCGTGGACGCTGCAGTGCCCCTGCCAGAGGATGACGCGGGCCCCACGAAGCGCGGCCGGGGTGTTGCCGCCGAGCTCCGGGTCGTGCGGATTCCAGACGCACATCTCCCCGAGGTCGATGCCCATCGTGCGCGCGGTGTTGCGGCCCAGATGCTGGTCGGGGAAGAAGAGCACGCGCCGCCCGCGGGCGAAGGCCCACTCGAGCACCGCGCGGGCGTTGCTCGAGGTGCAGACGATGCCGCCGTGGCGGCCGCAGAAGGCCTTCAGGCTGGCGGCGGAATTGATGTAGGTGACGGGGGTGATCTCGGCGGTGTCGATCACCGTGCCCAGATCGGCCCAGGCATCCTCCACCTGGTGGATCGCCGCCATGTCGGCCATCGAGCAGCCGGCGGCCATGTCCGGGAGGACGACCGTGACGCGGCGGCCGCCGCGGGCGGCCACCTTGGCCGGGCGGTTGGCGAGGATGTCGGCGGTCTCGGCCATGAAATGGACGCCGCAGAACACGATCGCCTCGCAGTCGTCCCGCTCCGCGGCCGAGCGAGAGAGCTGGTAGCTGTCGCCCTGGAAGTCGGCGTGGGCGATGACGCCGTCCTGCTGGTAGTGGTGGCCGAGGATCACGAGCCTCCGCCCCATCCGCCGGCGCACCTCCTCGATCCGCGCCGCGAGGACGGCGTCGGGGAGCGGGCGGTAGTCGGAAAAGGGCCCCGGGCTCGGAGGGGCGGCGACGTGGGTGCTCATGCCCCCGAGTATACGACCGCCGTGCGGCCACCGCCGCGATCGCTATACTTCCCGGACCGGCGGGATCCCTCCTGCCGCCCGCGGCGGCGGGGTCGGGCCCCCGCCGCGCGATCCGATCCCGGATCCGATCCCGCTTCGGATCTCGGATCCGATCACGGCCCCGATCCCTGACGGCTCCCCACGAGAAAGAAGGCTCGCAGCGATGGCGCGGAAAACGGTGAATCGCAAGGAACTCCGGGCCCAGGCCGAGGCGGCGGAGGCCCGCTCCAAGGCGGCCCCCAAGAAGGAGAAGGCCGCCAAGGAGCCGAAGCCGAAGAAGGAGGCGAAGGCGAAGGCCGTCAAGGAGCCGAAGGCTCCCAAGGCTCCCAAGGCCCCCAAGGCCGCCGCTCCCAAGGCGCCGCGCAAGAAGGCCGCCAAGGAGACGCGCCTCAAGGCCTACTGGGGCGTCTTCAATCCGTCGATGAAGCGGCTGGTGCTTTTCGATTACGCCGACAAGAAGGCGGCGGAGAAGAAGGCGTCCGAGCTGACCGCCTCCTCGAAGTCGACGCACTTCATCCAGCTGGTGAAGGAAGCCATCACGGAGTGATCCATGATGACCGGCCGCGACGCGAGCCTCCGGGGCCGCTGGGCGATCGCCATCGCGCTGGCGGCGGCCGTCGTCGCGGCAGGCTGCTCCTCGAAGCCGGCCAAGAAGAAGAAGCCGGGGCAGGCGGCGGCGGCGCGGCAGCGCGCCGAGGAGCCGTTGGTCGCCCCGGCGGAGGCCGAGAAGCCGGCGGAGGCCGAGAAGCCGGCGGAGGCCGAGAAGCCGGCGGAGGCCGGGACACCAGCGGAGCCTGAAGCCACCGCTCCGGCGGGGGCCGACGAGAAGCCGGCGGATCCTGCAGCGCCGACCGAGGCGCTGCCGCCGGCCGCGAACGACGACGCGGCTCCCGCATCCCCCGGGGCCCCGGAGACGGCGCCGGGGGTTCCCTCCGAGCCCGCGGTGTCCGACCCCGCCGAGCCCGCGGGGGCCGATCCCGAGCCCGCCGCGCCGGCGTCGCTCTCCGATCTCGGTCCGGCCGCCGGCGCCGGGGCCGACGACCGGCCCACCTCCCCGCTGGTCGACGTCGGCACCGCGCTGGTCCTCGACGGCGGCCGGGTGGAGGTGTCGTCGCCCGAGGGCTGGACGCGTTCCCCGCGGTCGCAGAAATACCTCGTCCGCTACCAGCCCGGCACGCGCCGCACCTATCCCTCGATCGTCGTCACCGCCGAACCGGCTCCGGAGGGCCTCGGCAGCGTCACCGCCGACACCGTCGGCGATCTCGTGGCCGCGATCACGGCGCGTCTGGCGGTCGATTTCCCGGCCGGCGGCAGCGTGAAGGTGATCAAGCGCCCCGCCGCGGCGCGGCTCGGCCCCCACGCCGGCGTGGCCTGGGCGGTGCCGGGCACGGCGAAGGTCGACGGCCTCTCCGAGCCCATCGAGCGCTTCGCCTGGGCCGTGGTGCTCGGAGGGAGGCTGTACGTGGTCGAGGCCCGCGCCCCCAAGGGGAAGCTCGACGACGCCGCGAAGGATCGCGCCAAGGCCGTCGCCTCCACGCTCTTCCGCCCCGCCGACGCGCCCGACGGGAACCCGGAGGAGGCGGCCCCCGCCGCGGCGGCAGCCGCCGACGAGTGATCCCCGCCGCGCCGCGGCGACTCAGGGGGCGATCGCCCCGGCCTCACGCGTAGGGGCTCTTCCAGTCGCCCCAGGCGGCGAGGTAGCGCTTCAGCCCGGGGCTCGACGCCGCCTTCGTCTCGATCCACTTCCGCGCCTCCTCGATGAGGCGGTGCTCCTCGTCGAGAGTGATCTCGCCGGCCGACACGCGCGAGCGCAGGAAGAGGAAGTAGGTGTCGAGGACGTCGCCCCGGCAGTAGTCGTGGATCTCGGCCACCCGGCCGGCTTCCCACATGTCCTGCACCATGTGGCCGGCCACGTCGAGCTTGCCCGGCTTGCCGATGAGGTTCGCCGCCAGCGACAGCCCCCCCTGGAAGCGCGACGCGCCGTTGTTGGTGAACCACTCGTGGAGATCGAAGTGGCCGGCGGTGTTGTAGCGGTTGCGCGGCTGGTCGAAGCTGCGCTGGTCCTCGGCGTACCAGTCGGGGATCGAGAGGCCGTAGCGGAAGGCGCACAGCTCGAGGAGGGGGAGGTCGAAGCCGCGGCCGTTGAAGGTCACGAGGCAGGGCCGGCCGTACTTCCGCCAGCCGTCCCAGAACTGCCGGACGATCTCCGGCGGCCGCGACTTCTCCTCGTCGAGGGCCGCCAGGTCGATGAGGCGGTAGTCGGCCGCCACGCGGGCCACCACCAGCGACACCGGCAACTGGAAGGTGTAGGGGATGAAGTCCTTCCCCTGCTCCGCCATCAGCTCCGCCCGCCAGCGCGCGATCGCCGCCGGTCCCGAGAGCTTCTCCTCGGGGTAGCGCAGCCGCGACACGAGCGCCCCGTCGGCCACGCTCTCGATGTCGAACACGAAGTAACGCGTGTCGCGCTTCACCGGCGGGGCGGAGGGCATCGTCGACTCCCTTCAGAAACAGGCGCCTGCCACCGAATCGAGGCACTGTGGGCGATGCCGAACCGCGCATCCCCCCGGGATGTGGTGGGTGGCACCTTTTTGGTCAGCGGCGGGCCAGCGGATGCCTGAGCGGCAGCCAGGCGCCGTCGGCCTTGCTCGACGCCACCGACTGCTCGATGAAGTACATCCCCTCCACGCCGTCGTGGATGTTGGGGTAGATGGTGTCGGTGCGCTCGAAGGGCTTGCCCGCAGCCGCCAGTTCCATGGCGTCGTAGGCGGCGCGGTAGACGTTGGCGAAGGCCTCGAAGAAGCCCTCCGGGTGCCCGGAGGGGAGCCGGCAGGCGGCCTTGGCGGCGTCGTTGGAATAGGGGGCGTTGGGGTCGCGCGTGTAGATCCGGTGGGGCTCGCCATTCTTGCGGATGAAGAGCTGGTTGGGATTCTCCTGGTGCCATTCCAGGCTGGCCAGGGTGCCGTCGATCTCGATGCGCACGTCGTTCTCGCGGCCGTGGCTGATCTGCGAGGCCGTCACCGTCCCCAGGGCGCCGTTCTCGTAGCGGATCACGGCGTGGCCGTAGTCGTCGAGCGGCCGCGGCGGCTCGAAGATCTTGAGATTCGCGCTGATCGACTGCGGCAAAAGCCCCGTCATGTAGCGGCCGAGGTTGTAGGCGTGGGTGCCGATGTCGCCGAAGCAGCCGGCGGCACCGCTCTTGGTGGGGTCGGTGCGCCAGGCCGCCTGCTTCTGCCCCTCGCTCTCCAGACGGCTGCGCAGCCAGCCCTGGATGTAGGTGGCCCGGATCGCCTGGATGTCGCCCAGCTCGCCGCTCTTGATCATCTGCCGCGCCTGCCGCACCAGCGGGTAGCCGGTGTAGTTGTGCGTCACGGCGAAGACCACGTTCGAGCCCTTGACCAGCGCCGCCAGCTCCTCGGCCTCGGCGAGCGTGAGCGTCAGCGGCTTGTCGCAGATCACGTGGAAGCCCGCATCGATCGCCGCCCGGGCCACCGGGAAATGCATGTGGTTGGGCGTGGCGATGGAGACGAAGTCGATGCGCCGCTCGGCGGGAAGCCGGCGCTCCGCGTCGAACATCTCCTGGTAGGAGCCGTAGGCCCGCTCGGCGGGGATGTCGTAGTCGGCGGCGCTGGCCTTGGCCCGGGCCGGATCGCTCGACAGCGCCCCGGCGACCAGCGCCGCACGGTTGTCGAGGACCGCGGCGGTGACGTGCACGCGCCCGATGAAGGAGCCCTGGCCCCCGCCCACGATCGCCATCCGCAGTTTCCGACCCAGGCTGCCGTTGGTGGCCATGAGGCACGTCGCTCCGCTGGTGAATGGGGCCGCGTCGGGGCGGGGAGGGCGCCGCCGCCCCGCGCGCCGGCCGGCGAGACGGCGCCGCACGGCGCCGCGCCCCGGCTGCGGCGCGGGCAGAATCTAGCACACTTGCGGGGCGCGGGCACGGCCCACCCCCGGCCCGGGCGGCGCACGCCGCGGTGTCGGTTGCCCGGTGCCCCGGCGAGGGCCTACGATGAGCGGACCGACGCATGCCCGCATGTCCGGCGCCGCCGCGGCCCCGCGGGCCGACGAGGGATTCCATGGGTTTCGCCGACCGTCGCTATTCCGGCTCCGACCGTTCCTGGCGGGGTGGCTCGTCGGGCGCGGATTGGACCGCGGTCACGACGCTGATCATCGCCAACTGCGCCGTGTGGGTCGCCTGCCTCCTGGCGGGGGACGACCTGCGCCCCCTTTCGGTCGTCGGCGAGCGCGGGTCGCTCTACGAGATCCTCGGCCTCACCGGCTCGCTCCAGCGCGATCTCTACCAGGCGTGGCGCTTCGTCACCTACGGCTTCGCCCACTCGATGGACGGGCCCTGGCATCTGGCCTTCAACATGGTGGCGCTGTGGTTCTTCGGCCCCGAGGTCGAGGACCGCGTGGGGCGGAGCGAGTTCTTCCGCTTCTGGTTCGTCGCCATCGTCGTCGCGGGACTGGCCTGGCTGGCGAGCACGGCCGTCGCCGGGACGCCCGGCCGCGGGGTGCTGCTGGTGGGCGCCAGCGGCGCGGTGACGGCGATGCTCGCGGTCTACATCTGGCACAACCCCCACCAGGAATTGCTCCTCTGGGGCATCCTCCCCATCCCGGCCTGGGCGTTGGGCCTGCTCTACTTCTTCTCCGACGTGACCGGGGCCTACAACCACTCCGGCAACGTGGCCCACGTGGCCCACCTGGGCGGCGCGGCGTTCGGCCTGGCCTACGCCTGGCGCCGCTGGAATCTCGGCGATCTCCTCGAAACCCCCGGCCGGATGCTGCAGTCGCAGTCGCGCTTCCGCATCCTCCGCCCCGATGACGACGACGAGCCGCGCCCCCACCGGCGCGGCGACGACCCGCGGTCCGGCGCGGCGGGAGGCGGCTCGTCGCTCGACGACGATCTGCGCGAGGCGGTCGACCGGATCCTCGAGAAGATCAGCCGCACCGGCGAGGCGAGCCTGACCCCCGAGGAGCGCGAGACGCTCACCCAGGCCAGCCGCCGGCTCAAGGAACGGCTGCGCTGACCGCGGCCGTCCGCCGTCATGCCGCGTGACCGTCGCCTCCGTGCGCCCCCCCCACCCGTCGCCGCGCCGCGCCGGGCCACGGCGGGGATCGTGGCGGCCGGCGCGTCGCTGGCGGTGGCGGCGCTGGTCGCCCTGCGCGTGCTCCTTCCGGCCGCCGAAGGCCCGCCGGCCG
>CAISKG010000336.1 GCA_903885855.1 uncultured Planctomycetaceae bacterium | reverse complement strand
GCGGCGGCGGCGGCGCCCGCGGCGACGGCCGGCTCGAGCAGCGCGTCGCGCGGCTTCTGCCACCGGGCGCGGAACCGGGGCACGAGATCGCCGCTGACGCCCTCGATGCGCAGGGCCGCGATCCCCGCCCCGACGAGCGCCGCCACGCCGAAGAGGACGCCGCGCTTGAGCGGGCGCGCGTGGCCGCTCTCCCGGAGGAACCACGCCAGCGCCGAGACGAGCCCCGTGAAGCCGAGGATCAGCGTGATGATGTTGCGCACCGCGCCGTCGATGATCCCGCCGGCGACGTACTCGAGGAAGCCGGCCCGCACCAGGAGCGTCGCCGCGGCGAGCGAGGCCAGCGACACCAGCAGCCGGCGTGGCGGCCAGAGGGAGGGCGCCGGCGCGGGGCCGGGAGGGGGGCGCTTCGGCATGCTCGGGCGGCTCGCAGGGGGGATCGCGGGCCGCACGGTGCCCGCCACGGGGAAGACCGGGGGCAGTGTACCCCTGTGCCGCGCGGGGCGCCGATGCCGCGCGACGGCGTTCCTTGTCGGCCGCGCGGGGCTCGACTACACTCGCGCGCTTCACGACCTCCAGGCCGCCGGCGCGTCGCCCGCGGCTGCGATCGCCCGCCCGCCGCCGAGCCCGTCATGAGCCGCCCCGCCCCCGACCGCGCCTCCGGATCCAGTCCCCCGGGAGCGTCCCCGTCCCCCGCCGACGCGGCCGAGGAGGCGCTCGTGGCGGGACGTGGCTGCGGCCCCTCGACGGCCGCGGTCCATGCCGGCGAGGCCCGGCAGAAGCTCGCCGACGCGGTCACCGATCCGATCGTCGCCTCCTCCACCTTCACCTTCCGCGACACGCGCGCGATCCTCGATCTCCTCGAGGAGAAGACCAGCCGCGAGGAATACGGCCGCTACGGCAATCCCGGCGAGCGCGTCGTCGAGCGCAAGCTCGCGGCCCTCGACGGCGGCGAGATGGCCGTCCTCTTCGGCAGCGGCATGGCGGCGCTGGTGGGGGTGCTGATGGCCTGGCTCAACGCCGGCGACGAGGTGATCTTCTTCGACGAGTGCTACCACCGCAGCCGGGAGTTCTGCCGGCGCCACCTGACGCGCTTCGGCGTCGGCTTCCGCGAGGTGAAGACGGGCGACTACGCGGCCCTCGAGGCGGCGATCGGCCCGCGCACGCGGATGCTCGTCAGCGAGTCGCCCACCAATCCCCACCTCTCGATCGCCGACTGCGCGACGCTCGCCGACATCGGCCGTCGGCGCGGCGTGATGACCCTCATCGACGCCACGCTCTGCACCCCCTACAACTGCCGGCCCCTGGACGCGGGGGTCGATTTCGTCATCCATTCCGCCACGAAGTATCTCGGCGGCCACAACGACCTCCTCGCCGGCGTGGCGGTCGGCTCCCGCGAGCGGCTCGAGCCCGTGCGGACGCTGCGCGGCATCATGGGGGGGATCTCGTCGCCCCACGTCTGCTACCTCCTCGAACGCGGCCTGAAGACCCTGGCCCTCCGCATGGAGCGCCACAACGCCAACGGCCTGGAGGTGGCCCGCTTCCTCGAATCCCACCCGCGCGTCGAGCGCGTCTGGTATCCGGGGCTGGCCAGCCACCCCTACCACGCCCTGGCGGCGCGCACGATGCGCGGCTTCGGGGGCCTGGTGACGTTCCTCGTCAAGGACGCCGACTGGCAGCGCACCGCGCGGGTGGTGGATGCCGCGCGGATCCTCCGCATCGGGCCGAGCCTCGGCGGGGTGGAGTCGCTCATCGAGCAGCCGCTGGTGATGAGCTACTGGAACTACCCCCCCGAGGAGCGCCGCAGCTTCGGGATCCACGACAACATGATCCGGCTGGCGCTGGGGATCGAGGACGCCGCCGATCTCGTCGCCGATCTGGGCCGGGCCCTCGACGCCGCCGGCTGACCGACGGCGGCCGGAGGGCACACGCCCCATCCGCCGCCGGTTGCCCGCTTCGCCCCCCTCATCGGCCCGCGTCCTCCCCCCGGTGCCGTCGCCGGCGGCCCGCGGCGCAGGGACACGGCCGGCCGGCCGGCGTCACCGTGCCGACCTGGCGGCATGGCGAAGCTGGGAAAACCCTGCTGGTCGCGGTGGTTTTTCCGGAAGTTCCGGTCGCACCGATGCCGATAACGATTCCGATTGCAGGAACCCGGAGGGCGCCGCCGCCCTGCGGGAGCTCGGAGGTGTGTCCATGAACGTCGCGACCGGAATGCGTGGTGGCATCGGGTTGGTGCTGTGCGCGGTGGCCCTGGCGCCGGGATTCGGGGCGGTCGCCGACGACGCCGCCGCGCCTGCGCCCTCCGCGCTCAAGTGGTCGCCGCACCGGGCCGCCGCCACCGCACCGGAGCGCCCCGACGCGGCTGACGCACCCCCCGCGGCGGCCGCTCCTCCGGCACCGCTGGCCGCCGTCGTGGCCCCGCCGGC
>CAISKG010000335.1 GCA_903885855.1 uncultured Planctomycetaceae bacterium | reverse complement strand
GGCGGCGGCCGCGGGCGCGGCGGCCAGCGCGGCGGCCCCGGCGGCCAGGAACGAGCGGCGCCCGAGGCGGGCGGCGGCGGTGCGGGGCGGCATGGCGGGCTCCTGGTTGGGGTTGTGGGGAAGCGTAGACCTGTGCGAGAACGGGCGTCAACGCGCCGCGGATGACGCGTGCGCCGCGATCGCGGCGCACCGGGACGCACCGGGGAGTGCCGATGCAGGTCGAACGGGTCAAGTACGTGGTCTGGGCCGCCGACATGGACCGGGCGGTGCGCTTCTACTGCGGCCTCTTCGGCGGGCGCGTCGTGCGGCAGAACTCCGCCATCGCGGAGGTGGAGATTTCGGGCAGCACGCTCGGCATCCACTCCGGCGGGGAGGGGAAGCGCACCTGGACGGGGCTCGCCTTCCAGGTGCCCGACGTGGTCGCCGGGGCGCGCGAGGTCGTGGCCGCCGGGGGCACGCTCGAGCGCGAGCCGGAGCCCGAGGATGGCGAGCCGCCGCATCTGGCGATGTGCCGAGATCCCGAGGGCAACACCTTCATGCTCACACGCCGCCGCGGAGGGCCGGCCCGATGAAGGATTGGGTGCGCGATCTGGCCGCCGCGCGTTTTCCCCCCGGGAGGTATTCGCAGGGGGGGCAGGACGGCATCCTCGCCGAGATCTTCCGCCACGTCGCCGCCGTCAACGCGCCCCCCGTGGGGGTGGAGTTCGGCTTCAACGCCGACGCCCTCGACGCCGGCACCGGCGCCAACATCGCGCGCCTCGTGCTCGAGGAGGGATGGCGGCCGCTGCTCTTCGACGGCGGCCACGCCAATCCGGCCATCAACCTGCACCGCGAATTCCTCACCTCCGGCAACATCGTCGACGTCTTCGCCCGGCACGGCGTGCCCGCCACCCCCGATTACGTGTCGATCGACCTCGACTCCACCGACCTGTGGATCTTCCGCGCGCTCCTCCCGCGCTACCGGGCGAGCGTGTACTCGGTCGAATACAACTGCCACTTCCCCCTCGAGGCGGCGATCACCTTCCCCGACGATCCGGCGGAGTCGTGGCAGTGCGACCGGGGCTACGGCGCGTCGCTGGGGGCGCTGGTGATGGTGGCCGCCGAGCACGGCTACTCGCTCGTGGCGGTGGAGCGCACGCTCGACGCCTTCTTCGTCCGTGACGACCTCCTCGACGACGGCTCGGGGACGCTCAGCCCGCCCCTCGAGACCTGGCGCGACTGCACCTCGATCCTCTTCCACGTGCCCCTCCGCGATCCGCGGCGCGCGGGGCTGTTCCTCGACTACGGCGTGTGGCGCTCGACCGGCGGCGACCTGGCCGCGGCGCGGGCGGCCGCCGAGCCCACCGCACGGCGCTGCCTGTACGGGCTCGAGGGCCCGGGCCGGCGCAGCGTCGGCCCCTGGCGGCGCGTGACGCGCTGGCTCGAATCACGCGCGAAGCGCCTCCGCGGGAGCCGCTGACCGGGCCGCCGTGCGACGGTCCCGCCGCCGCGCGGGGCGCCGTTCCGCTGGACGCGAGCGCCCGCCGAGGCGAGACTCGCACCATGAGCCCGTCTCGCCGCCGCCGTCCCGACCGCCCTCCCGCCGCCGGCACGCGGGGCGGGGGC
>CAISKG010000334.1 GCA_903885855.1 uncultured Planctomycetaceae bacterium | reverse complement strand
CGCTCGAGCCCGCGCCGTGCGGCGGCGACGGCGGCCTCGAGCGCGGCGTCGCCCGGGGCGTCGGCCACCTCGGGCTCCAGCGCCACCGCCAGGCCCTCGCGCGGCTCCGGGGGGGACGCGGGACGGGCCGCCACCTGCACGGGGAGGTCGGGCTCCACCCCCACGCGGGCGTAGGGGCGGCCCTTGGGCGAGAAGAACTTCGCCGTCGTCAGGCGCAGGCCCACGCCTCCCACGTCGAGCGGGAAGATGCCCTGGATCGATCCCTTGCCGAAACTCCGGCTGCCGACGATCGTGCCGCGGCCATGGTCGCGGATCGCCCCGGCGAAGATCTCGCTGGAGCTGGCGGAGTCGCCGTCGATGAGGACCACGATCGGCATCCGCCACGTGCCGGCACGGGTGGCGGAGTAGTTGAAGTCCTCCTCCGGACTGCGGCCGCGCGTCGCCACCACGAGGCCGCGCTCGAGGAACAGGTCGGCCACGTCCACCGCGGCGGAGAGCAGCCCGCCGGGATTGCCGCGCAGGTCGATCACCAGGGATCGCATCCCCGCCGCGTCGAGGCGTCGCAGCGCCCCCTCGAGGTCGGCGGCCGTCGTCTTTTGGAAGGAGGAGAGCTTGACGTGCGCGATGCCCGCCGCGGGGTCGATCATGCGCACGTCCTCCACGCTCGGCACCTCGACATGCTCGCGCTGCAGCTGCACGCGGCTCGCCGCGGCCCCGCCGCGCGCCACCTCGAGGGCCACCGTCGAACCCTCCGGGCCCTGCAGCAGCTGCGCCGACTCGTCGACCGACAGGCCGCCGATCGACCGGCCGTCGATGGCGACGATGTGGTCGCCGCCGCGCAGGCCGCCGCGCTCCGCCGGGCTGCCGGTGATCACGTCCACGACGAGGAGGCCGTCGGGGGCGGTCTTGAGCTCGACACCGAGGCCGACGAAGTTGCCCTCGATCTGGGCGTAGAGGTCGTCGAGCTGGCCGTTGGTGAGGAAGGTGGAGTATTCGTCGAGGCCGCCCATGGTGGCCGCCGTGATCTCCAGGAGGGTCACGGCCGGCGGGATGCCCAGCGTGGCGTGGCCGATCCGCGCCGCCCAGGCCACCACCGTCTCCGCCTCGGCCTGCGTCGTGACGGTGCGACCGGCGACGAGCCGGCCCACCTGCTCGCGGTAGGCGCCGCGGCGGGCGTCGTCGGCCTGGGGCGCCCACAGCGAGAGGAACAACGGATGCTCGACGGCCACATCCATCGCGCGCAGGCCGCGGAGCGTGAGGCGGTGCACGTCCGGGGCGTCGACGTGATGGGTGCGGATCCGCGACAGGACGTCGCGGTGCAGCCGCCGGCCATCGGCCTCGGAGAGGGTGGCCAGACGCCCCCGGAAGGCCGACTCGGAGTGCCGGCGGACGAGGTCGCAGTGGATCCGCGCGAGATCGTACCGATCGAGGCACGCGGCCGGGAGGTTGCCGTGGCGCACGAGCGGTTCGCACAGCGCCACCAGGTCGCTCCAGCGCCGCTCCTCCTCGAGCGCCGCCAGCCGCGCCGCGAGATCGGCGGGAGCGCCCGACGCACCCGATACCGGCGGCACGCCGCGCGGCGGCGCGGGGGCGCGGGGGAGGGCCACGGTCGGGGGGACGGAACCAGCCGGCCGCGGCGCCACCAGCGGGACGACGGCCGCGCCGGGATCTTCCTGGCCGATGACCGGCACCGGCTGGGCGGCCGTCGGCCCGGCCATGAACAGCACCGGCAGGCCCGCGAGCACCGGCAGGCAGAGGCGCCGCACGGCACGCATCGCCCCACCCGCACAATCGTCACGGTCGCCCCGCTCGCCCGGCGGCGGCTGGCGGCGACCGGAACACGCCTCGGTGCGGGCGATGTCCACGAATAACAGTCCGTTGACGATTGGCCGCATCCCGTGGCGGCCGGCAGCGGTCTGTCCTTGAACCGCCGGCGATTATGGATCACGGTTCGGGGGCGGTCAAAAAAAGCCCGCCGCGCGACCGGCGCCGCCGCCGCCGACACGTTGGTAGGATGAGTGGTAGAAAGCGCCGCCCCATGAACCCTCCCCCCGGCAACGCCCAGCCCGCGCCGGACGATGCCCCCCCTCCGGCTGCCGGACCCGCGCCGGCGGCGTCCGGGCCGGCCACCATCGTGCTCCTCGAGCGGGTGCGCGACGGCGACGGCGACGCCGTCAACGGGCTGTTGGCGCGCCATCGCGACGCCATCCGGCGCCTCGTCGATCGGCGCATGGACCGGGCGATGCAGCGGCGCGTCGACGCCAGCGACATCGTCCAGGACGTGATGCTCGAGGCCAATCGGCGCCTCGGCGACTACCTCGCCAATCCGACGATGCCCTTCCAACTGTGGCTGCGGCACATGGCACGCGACCGGCTCATCGACGCCCACCGCCGCCACCGTGTGGCCGCCTCGCGGAGCCTCGACCGCGAGGTGCCGCTGGCCGGCGGCGGCGACGATCCCTCCGCCAGCGACGGCGCGGCGGGGATCGCCGACCGCGAACTGACCCCCGCCGCCGCGGCCACCTGGCACGAACTGGAGCGGCGCTTCGCGGCCGCCGTCGAACGGCTCGATGACGACGACCGTCGGATCGTCCTGCTGCGCCACTTCGAGCATCTCTCCACGGCCGAGGCGGCGGAGGTGCTGGGGCTCTCCAAGCCGGCGGCGGGGATGCGCTACCTGCGCGCCATGCGCCGGCTGCGCGGCCTGCTCGAGCCCGGCGGGGGGGGAAGCGACGCGGAAGCATGACCCGGGCGGCCCGAGGGGTCGTCGGCGGCCCCCAGGCCCCTAGCATGACGGGGCGGGACGGCGGCGGGCGGAAGGGCGGAGGGAGCGGTTGACGATGACGGCCGGTGGTCGAACGCACGACGAAGCCCGCACGCGCCGCCGGGCCCTCGACGAGGCTCTCCCGGCGGAGGCGGAGGAGCGGCTCGCGCTCTTGCTCGAGGAGCTCTCCGACGGCGAGGCCTCGGCCACCCCGGAGCGTCTCGAGGCGCTCGCGCGCGAGCACCCCGATCTGGCCATCCATCTGCGTGAGTTGTTCGCCGCGATCAGCGTCACCGACGCCGTGGCCGACCGATCGGCGGTGTTCCTGCCGCCGGGGGCGGCACGGCGCCACCGCCCGTCGCGCGACCACGATCCCGACGCCACGATCACCCCCTCCCCGCGCCGCTCGGGCATGCTGCCCTCCGTGGCGGGCGAGGCCGTGCCCGGAGCGCTCACGCTGCCGGCGTCGTTCGGCGACTACGACCTGCTCGAGGAGGTGGGCCGGGGCGGCATGGGGGTGGTGTACCGGGCGCGGCAGCGGAGCCTCGACCGTGTGGTGGCGGTGAAGATGCTCCTGCGCCGCGAACTGGCCTCCGCGGCCGATCTCGCCCGGTTCCGCAGCGAGGCCGAGGCCGCCGCCAAGCTCGACCATCCCGGCATCGTGTCGGTGTTCGAGGTCGGCGAATGCGACGGCCACCCCTTCTATTCGATGCAGTACGTGGAGGGGACGACGCTCTCGCGGCGCCTCGACGCGGGCCCGCTGCCGCCGCGCGACGCTGCCGCCATCCTCGCCGCGGTGGCCGAGGCGGTCGAGGCGGCGCACGCCCGCGGCGTGCTCCACCGCGATCTCAAGCCCTCGAACATCCTCATCGACACCGAGGGCAGGCCGCACGTCTCCGACTTCGGCCTCGCCAAGCGTCTCGGCGGCGACGACTCCGTGACCCACACCGGCGCGATCCTCGGCACCCCCTGCTACATGTCGCCGGAGCAGGCCGCCGGCAGCCGCGGCGACGTCGGCCCGGCGAGCGACGTCTGGAGCCTCGGCGCCATCCTCTACCAGATGCTCACCGGCCGGCCGCCGTTCCAGGCGGCCAGCCCCATGGATACGATCCTCGCCGTCCTCGAGTCGGATCCGCCGCTGCCGCGGTCCATCGACCGGCGCGTCGACCGCGACCTCGAGCTGGTGGCGCTCAAGACGCTGCAGAAGCCTTCCGATCTGCGCTACGCCTCGGCCGGGGCCCTGGCCGCCGACCTGCGTGCCTTCCTCGCCGGCGATCCGGTGGCCGCCAGCCGGGGGGGCCTCGGCGACGTCGTGGCCCGGCTGTTCCGCGAGACGCACCATGCGGTGGTCCTCGAGAACTGGGGCCTGTTGTGGATGTGGCACTCGATCGTCGTCCTCGTCCTCTCGGTGACGACCGACGTGCTGGCCTGGCAGGGCATCACCACACGGTGGCCCTACCTCGTCCTCTGGGCCGGCGGGCTCGCGCTGTGGGCGCCGATCTTCTGGGCCCTGCGCCACCGCACCGGACCGGTCACCGCCGTGGAGCGGCAGGTGGCCCACATCTGGGGCGGGGCGATGATCTCGAGCGTGCTGCTGTTCTGGGTGGAGGGACTCCTCGGCCTGCCGGTGCTCACCCTCTCGCCGGTGCTCTCGCTCGTGGCGGGGGGGGCGTTCTTCGCCAAGGCGGCGGTCCTCTCCGGCGCCTTCTACATCCAGGCCGCGGCGCTGTTCGCCACGGCGCTGGTGATGTGCGCCTTCCCCGACTGCGACCACATCATCTTCGGTGTGGTGAGCGCGGCCTGCTTCTTCATCCCCGGCTACAAGTATTTCCGCCAGCGCCGGCGTGCCGACTGACCGCCCCCCGGCCCCCCGGCCCAGGCCGGGGAAAAGCCCTCGTCGGCCCGGTGTCCGAACCAGCCTCGGGGCCGCCGCGTAGGATGGCGGGAAGCGGTGCGCGCCGCCCGCCCGAGGAGAATCGCATGGCTCTCGGTGACCGTCTCGCCGTCGAACGCCGCCTCGCCGGATCGGCCGTGACCTACACCCACCACGGCGTCGATCTCGGCGACGGCACCGTCGTCCACGCCCGCCCCGACGACCCCGATCGGATCTTCGGCGGCGGACGGGTGGCGCGGACGTCGCTGGCCGAGTTCGCCGCCGGCGCGGCGGTGCGCGTCGTCGTCGATCCGCCGGCCCGCTTCCCCGCCGAGGAGGTCGCACGGCGCGCGCTGGCGCTGGTCGACCGCGACGGCTACTGCCCGGTGGTGGAAAACTGCGAGCACTTCGCCACCTGGTGCGCCACCGGCGCGCGCGGCAGCCGCCAGGTCGACCTCCTGGTCGGTCGCCTCGGCGGTGCGGCGGTGCGCGTGGCGACGCTGGCCGCCGCGCGGACGGGGGGCCGCGTCGCGCTCCGCGCCGGCCTGGCGACGCCGGTGCGGCTCGGGCTCGGCACGCT
>CAISKG010000333.1 GCA_903885855.1 uncultured Planctomycetaceae bacterium | reverse complement strand
GCTCGCCGACGCGGCGCTGCCGAAGCGGGCCCACGACCTCAAGGCGCAGCACGTCGCGCTGGCCGCCGCGGGGCTCGGCTTCGACGGCGGCGCCGACGACAGCCTCCTGGCCGGCTACCTGCTCCACGCCGGCCGGCGCGACTACCGCCTCGAATGGCTCGCACGCGTCGCCGCCGCGGGGCCGGCGGCCGCGGAGGGCACGGGCGACGTGGAGGCGGCCGAGGGGGACGCCGCGGAGGGCGCCGGCGCGAACGACGTGCCGCGGTCGGCCGAGGAGGCGGTGGCGGCGGCCCGGGCGGTCGCCACGCTCGCGCCGGGGCTGCGGCAGGGGCTCGACGCCGCCGGCCTGCGGGCGCTCTACGAGCAGGTGGAGATCCCGCTGGCGGCGGTGCTCGCCCGGATGGAGGTCCACGGCCTGCGCGTCGACGTGCCGCGTCTGGCGGCCCTGGCGGAAGGCTACGCCGAGCGCCTCGCCGGGCTCGAGCGCGAGATCCAGTCGCTCGCCGGGCATCCGTTCTCCGTGACGTCGCCCGTGCAGGTGCGCACGGTGCTCTTCGAGGAGCTCGGGCTGCCGGTGGTGAAGCGCACCAAGACCGGCGCGAGCACCGACGCGGAGGTGCTCGAGGAGCTCGCCCCGCAGCATCCGTTGCCCCGCATGCTGCTCGAGCACCGCAAGTTCGCCAAGCTCAAGAGCACCTACGTCGACGCCCTGCCGCTGCTGGTGGATCCCGCCACCGGCTGCATCCACACCACCTTCAACCAGACCATCGCCGCCACGGGGCGCCTGTCGTCGAGCGATCCGAATCTCCAGAACATCCCGGTGCGCACCGAGGAGGGGCAGCAGATCCGGGCGGCGTTCCTGCCCCGTCGCCCCGGCCACCGCTTCGTCGCCGCCGACTACTCCCAGATCGAGCTGCGGATCCTGGCCCACCTCTCCGGCGACGGCGCGATGTGCCGGGCCTTCGCCTCCGGCGAGGACATCCACGCGAGCACCGCCGCGGCGGTGTTCGGCGTCGCCGCGGGCGACGTCACGCCGGCGATGCGCCGTTCGGCCAAGGCGGTGAACTTCGGCATCCTCTACGGACAAAGCGCCTTCGGCCTGGCCAAGGCGCTGGGGATCCCGCAGGGGGAGGCGGCGGCGTTCATCGGCGCCTACTTCCGCACCTTCGCCGGGGCGGCGGCGTTCATCGACGACGTCCTCGACCGCTGCGCACGGGAGGGGGAGGTGCGCACGATGCTCGGCCGCCGGCGCCGCATCGAACGGATCCGCGACCGCGCCGCCCGGCGCACCGCCGCCGGCGCGTTCTCCCTCACGCTCCCCGAGCGCACCGCCGTGAACACCGTCGTGCAGGGATCGGCGGCCGATCTGATCAAGCTGGCGATGCTGCGTGTCGACCGGCGGCTGCGCCGCGAAGCCCTGCCTGCGGAGCTCGTCCTGCAGATCCACGACGAGCTGCTCCTCGAATGCCCCCCCGGGGCCACGGCCGACGTGCGTCGCGCCGTCGCGGAGGAGATGGGGGCGGCCATGGAACTTTCGGTTCCCCTGGAGGTGAGCCTCCACGAGGGGGCCACCTGGGCGGAGTGCGAGAAATGACCGCGGGCGCGTCACGCGACGACGGGCTTCCCGGCGGCGGGGTGCGCGTCGTGGGGATCGTGGGGCCGATCGGCTCCGGCAAGTCGACGGTGGCGCGGATCCTGGGCGAGCTGGGGGCCGAGGTCATCGACGCCGACCGGATCGCGCACGAGGTGCTCGGCGAGGAGGCGGTGCGGAGGGAGCTGCGCCGCCGGCACGGCGACGGCGTCTTCGCCCCCGACGGCGCCGTCGACCGGCGGGCGCTGGCCGCGGCGGTCTTCGGGCCGGGGCCGGAGCACGCCGAGGCGCTGGGGCACCTCGAGGGGCTCGTCCATCCGCGGGTGCACGAGCGGATCGCGGCCCGGCTGGCGGCCGCGCGGGCCGCCGCCGCGGTCCCGGGTGCGCCCGCCCGGGTGGTCGTGCTCGACGTGCCGCTCCTGGTACGGGCCGGGTGGGTGGCGGAGTGCGATCGCGTGGTGGTGCTCGCCTGCGACGACGGGGTGCGGCGGGCCCGGATCGCCGCCCGGCATTCCCCCGCGCAGATCGCCGCGCGGGAAGCGGCGTGGAATCGGGACCCCCCCGATGGCCTCCCGGCGGACAGGGTCCGGACGGTGGATACGGGGCGTGACGTGGCGTATACTCGCTCTCAGGTCGAGGCCGTGTGGCGGGAGCTCCGCGGGCCGGCGTGACGACGTGCAAGCGTCGCCGCACGGTGGTCGTGGGGCTCCCGGGAGCGGGGGGATTGTGGTGGGCGCGGGGCTCCGCGTTCCGGCATGCCTTCCTCCGCTTTCCGCCCCTTCACGTCGTCGCCCCCCGCCCCGCGCCGCCTCCCGCGGCTCCCCTCCAACTCCCCGTCACGCCCCCCCCCGTGACGTCCCGCCCCCGCTCCTTCTCTCCCGCAGCGTCCCCGCCGGTCGCGTCACGATCGCCCGGTGGGGACCCCGTCCGAGGCTCCGCCATGGTCCCCGCCCCCCCTGATGACGAACCAGCCGACGGTGATCTCGACCGCGCCCTCGAGGCCGAGTTCGGGGAGCCGATGTCGATCGCCGAGGAGATCGCCGAGGAGGTGGGCCTCGGCGACGACGAGGTGAGCGCGCGCTACGAGACGCTCAAGAAAGCCGACACCCACATCACCGCCCTGCAGAAGATGTCGATGCAGGAGCTCATCGAGCTGGCGCGGCACGAGCAGATCGGCGACATCGCCGGGGTGAAGAAGCACGACCTCGTCTTCCGGATCCTCAAAGAGCGGGTCAAGCTCAACGGCCTGATGTTCGGCGAGGGGACGCTCGAGATCCTCCCCGACGGCTTCGGCTTCCTGCGCAGTCCCGACTACCACTACCTCTCCTGCCCCGACGACATCTACGTCAGCCCCAGCCAGATCCGCCGCTTCGGCCTGCGCAACGGCACGAGCGTGGCCGGTCAGATCCGCCCGCCGAAGGAGTCGGAGCGCTACTTCGCCCTCCTCCGCGTCGAGGCGATCAACGGCGAGGATCCGGCGAAGCTGGCCACCCGGGTTTTCTTCGACGACCTGACCCCGCTCCATCCCGACCGGCGGATCGTGCTGGAGACGACGCCGGAGGAGCTCGCGACACGCGTCGTGGATCTCGTCGCGCCGATCGGGTTCGGGCAGCGCGGGCTGATCGTCAGCCCGCCGCGGGCCGGCAAGACGATCCTCCTGCAGAAGATGGCCCGGGCGGTGCTCGCCAACTATCCCGAGGCCTACGTCTTCATGCTGCTCATCGACGAGCGGCCGGAGGAGGTCACCGACATGGAGCGGCAGGTGAAGGGGCCGTCGTGCGAGGTGATCAGCTCCACGTTCGACGAGAACGCCGCCCGCCACATCCAGGTGGCGGAGATGGTGATCGAGAAGGCGAAGCGACTGGTGGAGTACGGGCGCGACGTGGTGATTTTCCTCGACTCGATCACGCGCCTCGCCCGGGCCTGGAACGCCGAGGTGCCCAACTCCGGCAAGATCCTCTCCGGCGGCGTCGATTCCGGCGCCCTGCAGCGGCCCAAGCGTTTCTTCGGCAGCGCGCGCAAGGTGGAGGAGGGGGGGTCGCTGACGATCTTGGCCACGGCGCTGGTCGACACCGGCAGCAAGATGGACGACGTGATCTTCGAGGAGTTCAAGGGCACCGGGAACCTGGAGGTGGTCCTCGACCGGCGCCTCGTCGACAAGCGTGTCTGGCCGGCGATCGACATCGCCCGCTCGGGCACGCGCCGCGAGGAGATGCTGCTCGACGCCGAGACCTACCGGCGGACGTGCGTTCTGCGGCGCGTCCTCGGCGAGATGAACCCCACCGACGCCATGGAACTGCTCCTCAACCGCCTCGCCAAGACGCGCACCAACGCCGAATTCCTCCAGGGGCTCAAGTCGTGAAGCAGGAGGGGCCGAGCCCGGCGCCGGCGGCGTGCGGCGTGCCGCACGGAACGCTCCTCGACGGACAGGCGTCCGCGGGGCTGGCGGGGAAGCGCGTGGGGATCGTGGTGTCGCGCTACAACCCGCGGGTCACCGAGCCGCTCCTCGAGGGGGCCGCCCGCGTGCTGCTCGGGGCCGGTCTCGCGGTGGACCGCCTCGTCGTCGCCCGCGTGCCCGGCGCCTTCGAACTGCCGCTGGCGGCCGACCGCCTCGCCGCCGCGGGGGGCTTCGACGCCATCCTCTGCCTCGGCGCGATCATCCGCGGCGAGACGACCCACGACCGGCACATCGCCGACGCCGTGGCGGGGGGCATCGAGGCCGTGGCCAGGGCCCGCGGGATACCGGTGGTGTTCGGGGTGCTCACCTGCCAGACCCTCGAGCAGGCCGTGGCCCGCGCCGGGGGCGACGCCACCGTGCCGCCCCATTCCCGCAAGGGAGAGGAGTGCGCCCGGGCGGCGATCGAGATGGTGGCGCTGTTGGATCGCATCGCCGCGACGGCCGGGGGCGGCGGAGCATGAGCGTGACCCGCGCCCGCGCCCGGGAGATCGCCTTCCAGGCGCTCTACCAACTCGATCTCAACCCCGGCGCCGCGCCGGACGACATCGACCGCTTCATCGCCGCCCGCCTCCATGGCGGCCCGCTGGTGGGATTCGCCGCGGGGATCGTGCGCGGCGTGGGGGCGGCGCGGGCCGAGATCGACACCCTCCTCGACGGCCGCGCGGAGCGGTGGCGCGTGGCGCGGATGGCGGCGACCGACCGGGCGATCCTCCGCCTGGCCGCCTGGGAACTGCTCCACTCCGACACGCCGCCGGCCGTGGTCGCCGACGAGGCGATCGAGCTCGCGAAGCGCTACGGCGGCGAGCATTCGGGGACGTTCGTGGCGGGGATCGTGGGGCGGATCATCGCGGACCGCCGGGGCGCCTGACGGCCGCGGCGGTGGGCAACGGCCGGCGTCGCCGGCGCGACTTCGGAGACGGGCATGGGCATTCTCGGTTTCGGCAGGAAGGGCGGCGGTGGCGACGGCGGCGGCGGTGACGACGCGGAGAAGCCGCGTGGCCTCCTCGACCGTCTCCGCGCGGGCCTCTCCAAGACGGCGCAGGTGCTCCGCACCGACGTCCGCGACCTCTTCAAACGCGAGGGAAGGCTCGTCGACGACGCGTTTCTCGACGAGCTTCGCGCCGTGCTCGTGCGCACCGACATGGGGCCCGCGGCGGCCGAGGCGATCGTGGAGGACGTCCGGGCACGGTCGCGGGCGCGCGTCGTCGAGCCGGAGGCGGTGCTCGACTCGATCCGCACGCAACTCCTCGCGCGCCTCCGTGACACCGCCGCGCCGATCGCCGCCGCCGCCTCCGGCCCGACGGTGATCCTGGTCACCGGCGTCAACGGCTCCGGCAAGACGACCTCCATCGCCAAGCTCGCGCGGCGCTACACGCGCGACGGGCGGCGCGTGGTGCTCGGGGCCGGCGACACCTTCCGCGCGGCCGCCGTCGAGCAGCTCACCATGTGGGCCGAGCGGCTCGGTGCGGAGATCGTGCGGGGGCCCGCGGGGAGCGATCCGGCCAGCGTGGCCCATCGTGCGGTCGCCCGGGCGCTCGAGACCGGCGCCGACGTGTGCATCATCGACACCGCCGGACGCCTGCAGACGCAGTCGCACCTCATGCAGGAGCTGACGAAGATCCGCCGGGTGGTCGGGAAGCTCGTCCCCGAAGCGCCGCACGAGGTGCTGTTGGTGATCGACGCCACCGCCGGGCAGAACGCCCTCTCCCAAGCCAAGGGCTTCAAGGAGGCGGCCGGCTGCACCGGCATCGTGCTCTCCAAGCTCGACGGCTCGGCGCGCGGCGGGGTGATCGTGCCGGTGACGGAGCAGTTCGGCCTTCCGGTGAAGCT